>DAOULD010000032.1:0-36389 GCA_034420635.1 Anaerolineae bacterium
TACGGATTCACCACAGAGGCACAGAGCGCACAGAGATTTCAAGAAAAAACTTCGTGTTCTTCGTGTCTTTGTGGTTAATTTTGCTTTTGAACGGCAAAGCCATGTAATTTGCCGATAATCTGAAATGCACCCCATTATATGGGCAATATGTACAAGTCTTTGTAGATACTATATAATCAACTTAAGCACAGTGGCGCCGGTCGCCAATATGCAAAGCGTCGTCGGACTGGACTCAAGGCTTGTCATGGCTACAGAAGAAGCTGTTCTGGCGAAGACCAGCGCAGAATTGCGGATAGAGCGCCTAACCTGGTTTGGATTGGTCGGTGTTTTGGTCATCCCGGGCATCGTACCGGACTGGCTGACGCTGCATAACGCGCTTACACCCTTTTTTGCCGGACTCGCGCTACTCGCCTCTGGAATGTATCAGCACCGGCAGAAATGGCGTGTTGGTTTCTCGACCTGGGTCGCTGGAACAATAAGTATTGGGATAGCAATTTACAGCCTGCTGGAACGACCGGAATTGGACATGACATTCCCAGTTGTCTTGCTCGCTGTTTTTGTGATCGGGATTGGCATTTTTGTCAATGAGACTTAAGCAATATCGGATTTGCTGTCAGCACTGGAAGGCATCATGAGCAGACCTAGCGCGCAAGAGATCACGGTAGAAGAAGTTCGCAAGCTGGCGCTACCGTTGAGCACGTATATTCTGTCGGGCGAAGGTCTGCTGGATCGCCCGGTGACATGGACAACGGTAATCCATCCTGAAGACGACATTTCCTCCAAGCAAGTGCAAATGCGCGAACTTGTCTTGATAGCGCCGGTGAACAATCCGCCAAAGGCGCATGGAGACACTGAACTCATTCAGTGGTGCGCCGGCGTGCAAGCCTCCGCGGTTGCGTTTTGCGGCGCGGTGAGCGCCTCCGCCCTGGCCGAGGCAAAAGCCCGCAATCTTCCAGTCTTGAACGTGACCAGCAATGTGCGCATTCGCGATATCGAGAAGACAATTATCAGCCTGCTAGTCAATCGCAAGGGACAAGTTGAACGCCGCGCGACCCAGATTTATCGCCAATTGACCCAGATTTCTTCGCGCAACGAAGGCATGGACGAATTAATCGCTGCCATGGCGCGTTTGACCAAGAAAGCCGTCGTCATTCACGACAAGCGCTTGCATCCGCTTTCTCATAAGATCCAGCCCGAATTCGTTGAAATTTGGGATGACATCGAGTTCTTTTTGAAAAAGCAGGACAATCTGCCGGTCGAATTGCACGATCGGCACCGCGTCGTCGAGATCGATCCGCCAGTGCTCATGCAAGCGCTGCCAATATCCGGCGTTGCGCGCCTGGTTGCGCCGGTGATCAACAAGGGCGTTGGCCGCGGTTACTTATCAATCATC
The DNA here is from genome assembly GCA_034420635.1 of Anaerolineae bacterium. Classification (GTDB taxonomy): domain Bacteria; phylum Chloroflexota; class Anaerolineae; order Aggregatilineales; family Phototrophicaceae; genus UBA6055. The sequence goes on from DAOULD010000032.1 coordinate 1,394, forward strand.
GGCCGCGAAGGCGACCTCGATGAAATTGACCAGTTGGTTTGCGAGCACGGCGCGGCTGCCTGCGCTTTGGAAATGGCAAAGCAGAAGGCAGTAAATGAAACCGAGAAGCGTCTGCGCGGCACCTTCCTTGATCGACTGTTGCTCGGCGATGTTAGTCAGCAGGAGGCGGTGCGCCAGGGCGAGCGGTTCAATCACGAAATGACACAAACGCATATCGCCTTTGTTTTGTCTTGGCGCGGCGAAAGCCGTCCCTCGCTGAGGCGGTTGGAAACCACGGTGAATACCATCATCGCAAGCCGCAATTGTTCCGCGCTTGTCTGGACTAGAGAAAAGGAAGGTCAAGTCGTCGTCTTCCACGCCACCGATTATACCGATCCCGTCGATCAAAGTATGGAACTGTCCAATGCCTTCAGCAGAGAGTTAAACCGTCAGTATCCGCAATACCGCATTGCCATTGGCTTGGGCCAGATCGCACGGGATATCAATGGCTGGCGCAGCAGTTACCGTGACGCCGTGCAAGCCATGGAGTTGGCCGAGCGCCTGCAAACCGACTCGCCGCTCTATATAGGCGACCTGGGCGTATATCAACTCATCCTGAGCCTCTCCGACCGGGACAAGCTAAGCGACTTCTGCGAGGACACGCTTGGTCCCTTAATGGACTATGACATGCGCCAAAATGCGGACTTGATCAAGACATTGGAGGCTTTTTTCAATTGCCACGGCAATCTGTCGCAAACGGCGGAATCCCTTATCGTCCATCGCAACACGCTGCTTTATCGCATGAATCGCATTAACGAAATAGCCGCTATTGACCTGAACAGGCCGGAAACGCGCCTGGCATTACACCTTGCGCTGACTATCAGGCGATTGCTCGCTCTCAGTTAATTGGCTCAGAAATGAGCTCGTTTCCGTTGCAATGCGTCATCTTTGTACTGGACGGGCTCCCCAGTTTCTGGTTGTCCATAACAAGTTTGCGCTTGCGCTCTTTGTATAGTTTGCCCAAGCCTACGCTGGAATTGTCCATAATTTCTAGCAATAGTGCCGTCGATCAATTCTGGTATAATGTAGCATACATAATGTGCAAAGTGACAAAAGTCAAACAACATTTTACTGAACTGGATTCATGATAAGTCCTCAAAGACGCTTGTTTTGTTGTGCGACGACGACACTGGTCGTTAGGAGGAAATGAGATGACTCATTCCCAGAACGATAGCTTTGCCGACCTTCATCGCATTGATCGCGATCATCGTGACGCATGCGCGCTGATTTGTTCCGTGCGTAAAGGCGGGCAAGCCACGCACGGCAACGTAAAACGAACAATAGAAGCATTGACGCGCATGGGCCATCGCACCGGTTACATCAATGGCGAAGGCGATGGCGTCGGCGTATTGACGGATATCCCTCGTCAGCTTTGGACGAAGTGGCTAGCGGAAGCCGGGCTAAGATCTTCATTGGCGACTGACCGCAATTTCTGGGTTGCCCACGTGATGATTCCCGCCGCCGATCGGGCGCGATCTCAGAACATCATTGATCAGATCTGCCGTCATATCAGCGAAGCGGGTCTGCACATCTTGATCGACCGCAGCAGCCGCGTGTATTCCCAGGTTCTGGGACCGAATGCGGAAAAGAATGAACCGGTCTTTTGGCAGATCGCCGGTATCAACGGTCAGGTGCCATCCGCAAAGCTGGATGCGACGCTTTTTGAGCTGCAGGTCCAGTTAGAGGCCGATCTTGGTGTGCATTTTCCATCGTTCTCCTCGCACAGCGTGGTCTACAAAGTGCAAGGCACCATCGAGATTTTGCGACGCTACTACCCGGAATTGCGTGACCCCGACTACGCTTCGTCGCTCACTATGGGACACGCTCGATACAGCACAAATACCAATCCGATTTTTGAACGCGCGCAGCCCTTCTGTCTGATTGGACACAATGGCGAATTCAATACCATTTCCCGTTTCCGGCTGGAATCGGAAATGCTGAAGATACCTATGGTGGAAAACGGATCGGACTCCCAGGATGTCGACCGGACTATCTACGCTTTGTGTATGCGCCACGGCCTCGACCTGATCGAAGCCATGGAACACGTTTTCCCTCCATTCAGCCACGATCTGCTTCAGGACGCGCCGGAAATCCACGATATGTACGACGAAATCCGGCAATCATTTGGTCCCTTCGCCCAGGGTCCGGCTGCTGTCGCCTCTCGATTGGGCAATCTGGCAGTATTCAGCGTTGACGCGCTGGGATTGCGGCCGCTCTGGTTCGGGGAAACCGAGAAAGAATATTTTGTTTCGTCGGAACGCGGCGTTTATCCCCTGGACTCCATGTCCGTCAGCCCCAAACCGATGGCGCCTGGCGAAAAGATCGCTCTTGAGATCAACACCGGTCATTCGATTCAAGTTCTCGACTATCCCGCTATTCAGCGATACGTCTACAACAAATATCGGGACCGCAAGCCTGGCGGATTGCCCGGCTCCGACATTTGGGTTTCCGGTTCAGGCAATGGCTTCACAGCGTCAAGCGGCAACTACCCGATGCCCCCGACGCCGGACGGCGGCCGACAGTTGCAAATGGAGACGGCGCCGGTAGCCGTGTTGGAGAAAGCCCCCGAAGCGCGCAAGACTGCCGCGAAGTTGCCTTGGTCGGATTCACCGGCCAAAGTCAATGCCGCGGTCATGTCCGGCTTCGGTTGGGAGCGTTACCACGTTGAAGTCATGTCGTCGCTGGCGGAAAACGCGAAGGAGCAAATAGGCAGTCTCGGCTGGGACGGTCCTGTGGCCGCGCTGAGCAACCTGCGCGTCAATTTGGCGGATTATTTCAAAGAGACAATCGCCGTCGTTACCAACCCGTCAATTGACCGCGAGCGCGAGCAATCACAGTTTTCGTCACAAGTACTCATTGGCACTCGCCCCGAAATCGCTCTTGGACGAATTGATGAAGCAACCTTGATCCGCCTGGAAATCCCGCTTCTTCTTGAATCAATACCCGACTTTGAAGATACTGCGCTGGTCCGCGATATCGCGTCCCAATATGGCACCATGATGATCGAAGATCTTGCCGAGGTCTTCGAAGATCGTGTCAGTTACCTGTCTATGGGCTGCCCCGCGGACACTTCAATCGATCAAACCATCGAAATGCTTCAGCAGCGGGCGGTTGAGGATGTGCTGGCCGGCGTTCAATGCATCATTCTCGACGACAATAAGGTGGCGACGGGCGAGCAATTGTTCATTGATCCATTGTTGGCCACTGCTGCCGTGGACAAAGCATTGAGATTGGCGGATCATACGCCGAACCTTCGCAGGCGGGTCGGCTTGGTCGTTCGCTCGGGCGCGCTGCGCGATATGCACGACTTGTCGATTTGTCTCAGCCTCGGCGCGAACGCCATATTGCCTTACGCATTGTACGCCGTCTGTTTGGGCACTGCCCCCCGCGGCAGCAAGAATCCGCTGACAGATGACCATATCAAGACTTATCTCGGCAATTCGCTGAAGGCGATCCATGCCGCGCTCCAGAAGATCACGTCCACGGTAGGCTGTCACGAATTGCGCGGATATGGGCACAGCTTCAGTTCGATCGGTTTATCCAAGAACCTGGTCAACCTGCTGGGAACGCCGAACTACTTCGGCTCGACCGGTCGAGGCTTAACCTGGACCGCGCTGATGCATGACGCTGAAGAGCGCGCCAGGGAATTTCGTGGCGAGGCGCGCGCCCGCTTGAAAAACCCCGAACGCTTTTATCCAAAGATGTGGAAGAAAGCGGAGGCGGTCGCTCACGGCGAATTGGCATTTGAAGAATACACCGACACGCTTATGAGCCTGGAAGACAGAATGCCCGTGTCGATCAGGCACATTATGTCATTGAAAGAGAGCCCGACGCCCTTAAACCCGGACGATGTCGACATCAGCATCAAGGGATATGACATGCCTGTTTTGATCAGCGCCATGTCCTTTGGGTCACAGGGTGAACTAGCCTATCGCTCCTATTTTGAAGCGGCACACCAGCTCAATATTATCTGCATGAACGGCGAGGGTGGCGAGATTCACGACTTGCTGGGCAAGTATCCTCGCAATCGCGGGCAACAAGTGGCCTCAGGCCGTTTTGGCGTCAACATCGCCTTCTTGAACAGCGCGGACTATATCGAGATCAAAATCGGACAAGGAGCCAAACCGGGCGAAGGCGGCCACCTGCCCGGCTACAAGGTTACCGAGCAGATTGCCGCCGTCCGCAGCACAACGCCCGGTATCGGCTTGATCTCTCCCAGCAATAATCACGATTTGTACTCAATTGAGGACTTGGCGCAATTGATCGATGAACTCAAGACGGCGAATCCACACGCCAAAGTTTCGGTCAAGCTGCCAGTGGTGCCCGGCATCGGCATTATCGCGGTTGGCGTAGCCAAGGCAGGCGCCGACATCATCACCATCACGGGTTATACTGGCAGTACTGGCGCCGCGCGCGCGCACGCCTTGCGTCACGTTGGCTTGCCTGCCGAGATCGGTGTCTGGATGGCGCATCGTCATCTCATCCACAGCGGACTGCGCGACGATGTGGAAATCTGGGTTGACGGGGGCATGAAAAGCGGCCGCGATGTGATAAAGATGGTCTGCCTGGGCGCAAATCGCGCGGGCTTCGCCACGCTGGCGATGGTAGCGGTTGGTTGCACCATTTGCCGCGGTTGCCACGACGGAACATGCCACGTCGGTATTACAACACATGTCAAAACCAAGGAAGAGGCTGAAAAGCGTAATTTCAAGGCATTCCGCCCCTTTGAGGAACGCGGATCGGCGGAAAGCATCGTCACCATGTTTGACGCCCTGGGTGATGACATCCGCAAGTGGCTGGCGAAGATGGGCGTCAGCAATTTGCAAGATATAGTCGGGCGCGCCGACCTGCTGGTACAGCGCTCGCATCATGACCGCATTGACCTAACTGATTTGCTGCGTTCGGTACCGGGCGTACAGAAACATAGCGCGCAGCCCGGCGGGCGTCGTGTCACACGGCCGCGCAACACGGTCAGCAAGCAAATAACCGATATCGTTGCCGAGTACGTCAGCAAGGGAGAATACGAACTTACCTATGATGATGAGCAAGTCATGGCGATGGATCGAGCCTTGGGCACGCATCTTGCGGGCGCCATCCAGCGGAAGGCCATTCCGCACGGCGACCGGATACGCGCCATCAATCTGAGCTTCAGTAATTCGGCGATTCCAGGAAATGGCCTCGCCGCATTTCTGGATGATCCAGTCAACGTTCTGGTCGAAGGCGGCGCGCAGGACGGCGTGGGGAAATGCGCTGTAGGCAGCAAGATCTCCATTTTGAAAGGCTTGAACCATAATGGGCGTCGTTTGGACGGCTCAGTCGGCAAGAGCTTCGCTTATGGCGCGCAAGGCGGTCTCTTTATCGTGCAAGGCAATGCTGATACACGAGCCTGCATCCGCATGAGCGGCGCCGACGTGGTTTTTGGAGGCGAAATCACCGAACCATTGCAAGACGGTCTCGGGGGTTTGGGGGCGCGCGCGAACCTAAAGGGATATGCCTTCGAGTATATGACATCCGGGCGCGCGGTCGTCTTGGGCGACCCCGGACCGTGGATGTGCGCCGGCATGACTGGTGGCGTCGTATATCAGCGCGTTCAGCCGGAAATGAATCTGACTATAGACGCTATCAGACGCCGTATCGCCCCTGGATCCGTAGTCGAGGCGCAACCCTTGGACGACGAGGGACACCAGGATGTGCGCGAACTCTTGAATGCCTATATCCGTACGCTCGAGGAGAATCACCAATCGCAGACCGCGGAGCCACTCTACGCCCTGCTGAAGCGCCCCGAAGATCACTTCGTGAAGATTGCGCCCCCGGTCGCGCGCAACATCGTCAACGAAAGCTAAGTCAAAGCAAAAGCTGCCGGTGAACCTGCCGGCAGCTTTCCCATCAGGACGAGCGAGCGCTGATATTTCTTGCTCATGTCGTCGGCGCCTGCCCGGGAATCGTTGCCAACACGCGCTGGGTTTTGAGCGCCAAATGCAAGATTAGACGATTGTCCGAGTCGTCCAGGTCCATTTTCGTGAGTTCGGCTATGCGTTCCAGCCGATAGACCAAAGTATTGCGGTGCACATCGAGGGCTTGCGCCGCCTTCGCCAGATTTCCATTCGCTTCAAAGAATCCGCTCAAGGTCCGAATCAAGTCGCTTTGTTTGCGTTGGTCGTGCTCAACTAGCGGACCCAAGGCGTCGTCGTAGAACTGATGAAGATTGTCCAGGTTCCGTTCCTTCAGCGCCAGAAGCAACTGAAACAATTTGAGATCGCCGTAGAATGTCGTAGTATCCCGGTCGCTAAGCTGGTAGGAAATGCCAACAGCGTCCTTGGCCTCGCGGTAGGCCTCCCGTAACATGGAAAGCCCAGTCGCGGGACGACTTATGCCCGCCGCAATCAAGCCATTTGAAAGGCGGCTTGAGATTTGCCCGCGTACATTCTCGATAATCGTACGCGTTCTCGACAGCCCCGCGGCATCATCTCCGTCCAGCGGATACAAGACCACAATCACATCCACATATTGTCCGACAGCGCCGTTGATCTGCCGGCGCGACATATCGTCGCGTACCAACGAAATCAATGATTCCAGGGAAAGCGACTGGCCCGCCTCCGTGATCGCGCGAAACACAGAAACAACGTAGGAAGAGCCGGGTTGAAAGCCCGCTTGCTGCGCGCGAGTGCGCAACAAGTCCTCATCTGCCGGTGTCCCACTCAGCCACATCTGGATCCAGTCGCCTCGCGCCTGCTCAACGGCCGAAGCGATTGCGCGGTTCTTCGCCATTTCTATCGCGCAAACGTCGGCGCCATAGACCAAGACCAAGCGGCCGAATTCATCCAGTTCACTCTTTTGATCCACGAGCGAAAGATAACCCGCCACGCGCTTTTCCACCTTTAGCACCGTTGTGAAACCCAAGGGGCTTGGGGTGATCATACCTTGGCTGGACGGCGCTTCCTGACCCAACCACGTTTGAAAATCTCCCAAAGGCAATTCTGCGGGCGAATAGCGACCGTTCAAGCTGCGGCGACCAATATTGGGATAGATCTGGGAAATCATCAGACCAGCATCGTCGTGAATGACAATGGGCTTTCCCGTCGAACGTGACATAACCTGCAGGAGACTGCCAAGATCACGATTCTCGGCAGCCAACCGCGTCAATTGCCGTTGGATCTCGATGGCTCTCTCAGTCAGACGCGCGGATTGATTCAATAGCAGAGAATTTACTGCGCGCTCAACAGTCGTCAAGCTGGTATCCAGGGGTACCGATACCAAAACCGTCCCGCATTCGTTTGCGGCATCTTTAGCGCTCTGGCTGGTTTCGCCCGTCGCTAGAACCGCGTTGACGCCGATGTCTGACAAGAGGCGAATCACACCTGCCAAACGCAGCCGATCATCGAAGCTGCGCAAAACGTCCATGGATACAAGCGCCAACTCCCCACCGTAAATATCAGGGAAAACGGGCGGTTGCGCGCGAATGGTGACCGACCAATTCACTTGCGTTTCCGGATCACCGGCTACAATGCTCGCACCCAATGGTAAAGAATACCTAAGCAAGGATTGTATTGAAGCGGTGTTTTTATCTGACATGGCTAGATTCCTGCGCGCGTGAACAAAGCGAAATCGCCCCTGACCACTATCTGATTGGCAGAAACAACAAATCGACGCTGCTAATTTGTACCTTATAACCAATAACTTAACATATTGCCAGCCAAAAAAATAGGGCGAAGGCTGCTTGCGCCGTCACCCTAAGGCATTGCTTAGCCAAATATGCCAATTCAACTGGATAGTCTTACAGCAATTGTCAGCGTTTCACCTTTGATTTCTACGCTTTCGCTGACGAAATCGCCGGAGGGAGTCCCTGGCTGCAAATCGTCTGCCAAGGTTTCTTGGCTGATATAACCGCTGAAGAGTTGCATAACAGCGTCAATGGCGTCCGACGCATCACAATAGACAATGCTGATACGGTCGTCCAATTCGAAATCCGCAACCTTGCGCAAGTTCTGGATCCGTCTGACCAGCTCTCGCGCCAGCCCTTCTTCCACCAGGTCGGACGACAAACGCGTATCCAGGACCACCATATACCCGCCGTCTTCAACTGCGCCTTCCGGGGTCTCGACCGTGACCTTAACCTCGCATTCGGCATTGGCTATGTCATAGGTCTTGCCGTCAAGCTCGACGGTGACGTCTTCCCCCGCCAGCAGGCGCTCGGCAAAGGGTCGCACATAGTCCTGTTCACCGAACTTGAGCGCCGACTGCAGCGCTTTGAAGTCCTTGCCGAATTTCGGACCCAGGAAACGCGGCAAGGGATTGAGGCTGTAGACGCTGGTCGCCGCGAATCGATCCACATCCTCCGCGCCCATGACCTTGATGTCTTTCAAATTCAACTCGCTCTTGATCAGCTCGGCATAACGCTCAATTGTCGCCGACTCCGCTACATCACGAGTCGCGAATTGGGCGCTGGCTAAAGGTTGCCGAACGCCTATTTGCGCTGCGTTGCGCGCTGACAATCCCAAGCTCACCAAGCGCTGCACCAGTGCCATTTCCGATATGAGTTCGTCGACGATCAAAGTTTCATCGCAATTCGGCCACGCGGACAAATGCACGCTGTCTGCCGGAGAGCCGTCTTGTTCGCCTACCAGATTGCGATACAGCTCTTCGCTCAAGAATGGCATCGTCGGAGCCAGCAATTTAGCCAAGGTTGTCAGCACCTCGTACAAAGTGGCGTAAGCCGAGCGTTTGCTCGCGTCCACATCGCTCTTCCAGAACCGTTCACGGCTCAGCCGAACGTACCAATTGCTCAATCGCTCTACAAACTCTTCGACGGGGCGCGTCGCGGCAACTGCATCGTAGTTCTCGTAGGCATCGGTCACGGTCTTGATCAGACTGTGCAATTCCGCCAACACCCAGCGATCCAGCAATTCCCGATCGGCAGGCGCAGACGCCTTCATCGCCGGCGTCCATGAATCTATGTTGGCGTAAGTTACGAAGAAGCTGTAGGTATTCCACAGCGTGGACCAAAACTTCTTTATCACTTCGCTGACCAGATTTTTGGAAAAGCGACGCGGTTCGCCCGGCGGCCCGGACGTATAGAGATACCAGCGAAAAGCGTCTGCGCCCGCTTCTTCCAGCACCTCCCAGGGGTCGACGACATTGCCTTTGCTCGTCGACATCTTTTGCCCTTTTTCGTCGAGGATGTGCCCAAGCGAGATGACGTTTTTGAAGGCGACCGAATCGAACAACATGGCGCCGATCGCGTGAAGGCTATAGAACCAGCCACGCGTTTGGTCGACGGCTTCACAGATGTAGTCCGCCGGATGCTGTTCTTCCAGCAAATCTCTGTTCTTCTGAGGATAGGCCCACTGCGCTACCTGCATCGCGCCACTGTCGAACCAGACGTCGATCACTTCCGGCACACGGCGCATGGCGCCGCCTTCCCCGCTGGGATTGTCGAATGTGACTTCGTCGACATAGGGTCTATGCAAATCCAGCTCGCTCAAGTCTTCTCCGGCAAGTTCGCTTAACTCCGCAACGCTGCCGACGCAGAGCATTTCCCCGGTTTCGTCGTCAACCCAGACCGGCAAGGGCGTGCCCCAGTACCGCTCCCGCCCCAGGGACCATTCCTTGAGATCCTCGAGCCAGTTGCCAAAGCGGCCGTCCTTCAGGTGCTCGGGCACCCAGTTTATGGTCTGATTGAGATCAATCATTGTCTGTTTGTATTTCAGAGTGTCGATGAACCAGGTCTCGCGCGCGAAGTACATCAGCGGCGTATCATCGCGCCAGTTGTGGGGATAGGTATGCTCGTATTTCTCGTTGCGGTACATCAAGCCGCGTTCTACCAGATCCGCGATAATTTCCTTGTCGGCATCTTTGAACCACATGCCGCGGAAATTGGCGCAGGCATCAACAAAGCATCCTGTCTCGTCAACCGTGATCAGAACCGGCAAGTCGTGTTTTCTTCCCGTTTCCAGGTCGTCGACGCCATAAGCCGGCGCCGTATGCACGATGCCTGTACCGTCCTCCGTGCTCACGTAGTCCGCAGGCACCACATAGGCGTAATCGTTTTCCACGGGCAAGAAGGTATAGAGCGGATGATAGCGCCAGCCTAGCAAGTCCTTGCCCTTGAGACGCCGGACCACTCTGTAATCGATATCTTCGTCCAGCACCTTCTCCATGAGCGCTTCAGCCAGGATAAGCTGCTCGGCGCCCTCGCCATCCGAGGCGGGTCCCGCCACCTGTACATAGTCAACGTCCTCGCCAACTGCCAGCGCGGCGTTGGCCGGCAAGGTCCAGGGCGTTGTCGTCCAAGCCAGCAGATAGACACCCGGCTGGTCCTTGAGCGGAAAGCGCACAAATATGCTGGGATCAACGATGGTCTTGTAGCCGAGCGAAACCTCGTGGCTGCTCAAAGGCGTGCCGGAGGTGGGGCTGTATGGCACTACTTTGTAGCCGCGATAGAGCAAGCCCTTGTTCCAAAACTCCTTGAGGATCCACCAGACGCTTTCAATGTATTCATTCGAGAATGTCACATAGGCGTCGTCAATGTTCACCCAGAATGCGATGCGCTCGGTGAACTTTTCCCATTCGATGATGTGGCGAAAAACCGTGGAACGGCACATTTCGTTGAATTTTGCGATGCCGTATTCTTCGATCTGGCTCTTGTTGTCGAAGCCGAGCTCCTTTTCGACCGCGATTTCCACCGGCAGACCGTGCGTGTCCCATCCACCCCGCCGCAGACAATAAAATCCATTCATCACCTTGTAGCGCGGGAACATATCCTTGAAAGCCCGCGCCAAGACGTGATGGCTTGCCGGCTTGCCGTTCGCCGTTGGCGGTCCCTCATAAAACACGTATCGAGGAGCATCTTCGCGCCCTTCGGTGGTGCGCTCAAATACGCGGTTGAAGCGCCAGAAATCCAATTGCTTCTGTTCGAGTTTGTTGATGCTCTCGCTATTGATCTTCGAGTTTACTGCCCTAAACATGACGACTTTTCTCTCCATGATAGTGATACGAATCGACGACTTGCAAAGAATCGGACTATCAGCCCTTTGTTCGCATCACTATGGCAATGACCCGCGGTGCGAGCACTTCGCGCGGCGACACCACGTTTCCACCTCCCCTTGGGCTTTGAATAACGGAGAAATTATGGCTTACTGCGGGAGATTTCGATAGGGTGAAATACTTCGTCCGACAAGGCGGCATGCCGCAAGTTTAGACGAGGCGAGCGCCTGATTTTGCGCCTTGGGGCTGCAGCGTATCTTGGAGTTGCTCGATGTCTGCGAGCAAGCGTTTGCCATACGCCGTCTGCTGATAGCGCTTGGCTTCGTCCAGCCAATAAGTGATTGCTTCCTGGGTCAACAGCGGAGCCCAAGCGCCTGTCTTGCTGATGTCCAAAAGATAATATGTCGCCATGACCGCCTTGGCCGGCTCATCGAGGGGCGCGGCGTTGAACTTGCGCAGATGCGCTTCCGCGTCGGCGCTGCCGAGGTAATAGCAAACTTGGCCCAAATCAAAATGAACCAGTTCTGGCGCCCCAGCTGCCAAGGCGCTTTCAAAGTAAGCTCTGGCATCACAGTAGTCCCCGCCAACCAGGCTTAACTTGCCGGCGGCGTAAAGCGCGTAATGATAACCCGGCTTTAGCGCCAATGCCCGCTGAATCGCCGCCCGGCTTTGGCCCAACTGACCCAACTGCCTGTAACAGTTGCCCAAGAGCGCCAGAGCGTCAACAGATTCTCGCTGGGTTTCCGGGACCGGCTCGAGCAAGTCGCGCGCGGACTCATATTCGCCGCGAATGTAATGCTGCTGGGCTTCGTGATAAGGCGAAATAGCGCGACGATTGCCCCAAAAGATCAGCAGTTGCAGCGTCAGGAGCAAACCAAAGGCGCCAATACGAGCTGGCAACTTGATCTCGTCCGGTCCAACAAAGCCAGCGAGCAGCAAAAGGACGAGAAGAATGACCGCCAAATAGAGCGACAGCCGAGAAGACCTGTCCCACTCGGGCAGGCGCTTGCATAGATCACGCAGGAAATGACCGAAGATCATGCCTTTTGCTGCTGCTCTTCGGTATCGGTGATCGCTCGCTCGATTTTTTCGATTTCGTAATTGAGCAAACTGCCGTAGGCAGTTCCTTCCAGCGCGCTGAGCGTCGACTTCCAAGCCTTTAGTCCATGTTTAGTGCTTATCATGCGCTCGGTTGCGCTGGCAGCGTTCGTCGAATCCCCAACCTTCAAGTAGTGTTGTGAAAGATAATAGTTGACGCGCACGCTGTACATTGAAGGCATCGAATACAGCGCCGCATGCTTGAAGGACTCGATGGCTGAATCATGCTCGCCCGCCAACTGCTGTATGAAGCCCAGTTCCGCCCAGATAATCGGCTGATCGGGGGACAGTTGCGCGGCTGTCTGTAGCGCCATAGCCGCTTCGCCGTAGCTCGCCTGCATCCGATAGCCGTTTGCCAGGGTCATGTAAGCAGCGGCGTTTTGCGGGAACATCTGTACAGCTTGATCGGCGGTTGCCTGGGCTTTCGCCAGTTGCCCGTTGTAGGCATAGGCGCTTGTCAAGAGCATGAGCAGGTCCGGCGTGATTTTGCCGCCAGCCAATACCCGTTCCAACAGCTGTATTGCCTGCGGAAACTGCAGTTTCTGGATTAGACGATAAGCTTCGCCGTATCCCGCGCCGTACTGGCGGGACTGTCGCGCTAGCAAGATGCCGACGAGCAAGAAGCCGAGAACGATCATGCTCGCGGACAAGCACAAGCCCGCCAGCGACAATTGCGCTACGGGTGACAGGTAGGGATCAAGCGGTTGTGTCATCCCGCTGGCAAATTCGATCGCCACGCCCAGGACAAAAACGACTATTCCCAGCAGCGCCAGCGCAACGGATACGAACACCGCTATCCACGCGATCAACCGGCGGACCGACATCATCATCCTCCAACCCGCGTTCTCTCCAGCTCTTTTTCATCCCGAATCAGATCGCGGGCGTATTCGATATCTTCGCTTAGCACGTCCCGCAAGGCATGCGCCTCATCAGCGCTCATAATGACCTGCCACTCTTCCAGGCCGGACTTTTCCCTCTTCATCGCATCCAGAGCCTGTGCCGCCCCAGCTGAATCGCCCAGCCGCAAATGCGCTCTCAATAAGTATAGATGAGCTAGCAGCCGGTGTCGAGAATCAGGCATCTTTAGCGCCAGGGCGGAGCGGAGGTGTTCAATCGCGCCTTCACTATGCTGCAAGCGGTCTTCGATCATGCCGAGGTTGTAGGCGGCTACCCACTCTTCCGGGGACATTTCATATGCGGTTTCTGCCGCCTCATACGCCTTCTGATAGTTGCCTCCCTGCAATTCCACTTCCGCCAAACCATTATATGCAACCGCAGTTTGCTCCTCCAATTTGATCATCCGGCGATAGTCCTGCTTCGCGGCTTCAAGCTTTCCCGCCAAGCGATAGAGCTCCGCCCGAAATCGATAATGCTCGCCCCGCGAAGGTTCGAGCTTGATCTGCGCAGTGATTGACTTGATGGCAGCCGCATAATCTCCCTTTCGCATGGCGCGAACGGCGCGCTTGTAATTCTGAGGTCCCCCCGTGCTGTTAAACACGAAGATCCCGGCGACGATCCAGCCGATGCCGGCGCCGACAAACAAGCCGGTCAAGTGCGGCAGAAGGGTCGAAGCGATGACGATAGCCAAAGCTGCGGGCACGATCACCGCCAGCCAGCGAAGACGTTCTTCGCGCGTTAAACGGCTTAGAATCAGATAGGACGCGCCCGCGAGAAAAACGGCGAGCAGTAAACTCTGCGCTGCCGTAGCCCAGTAGAGCCTGTCCCCTACGATATTCAGCAATAGACTGGCAATACCGGTAAAGCCAAGCAGTGCGAACAAGGCTTTGAATCTGGCCGGTCCGAGAAAAATTCGAAAGCGTCTAAGCATTCGCCATTGCCTTCCGGGAACGCTTGCCTTGGACGATTCTACTATGGGCGGCGCGCATAGTTGCTGACAGTAACCGAAAATTCATGCTGCTTGAATGCGTTTATTCGTTTGATGACAATGCCCTGCTCATCAACCCAGTAAGACGCTGCTTTATCGACGTAACGGAATCGCTGCGTCAGGATTTCGTGCTTGCCCAAAGCCAGGCGATCGGGACCCAAGCAGGCCACTGGCGATTGCACAATGCGCGTTACGCCGGGGAATAACTGCGCATGTTCAAACATCGGCACAAAAACAGAGACCGGTTTTCCCCCGCATTCCGACAGCGCGAAGAGCGTTCTCCCACGCATGACCAGAAGCGGGATATCCAGCAAAACCTCGGGCGCAATCTCTCGTTCAAGATAGCTTCGTAGCGCCCCATTCATTCGGTAGCCAACCTGCATGACCTGGTCAACCAGGCTATAGGTAGCGGACAGTGTCCTTATACCGCCTTCAAACTGATCATTTTCATAGCGAAGGTCAAAGCGAATTACTTCGCCGTCGCGGCTGATCAAAAGCTCTGCCAGAAGCGACTTGCCTTCTTCTTCGCGCGCGTCACTGTCAACACGAACGAACTTGCTGCCATCGCCCAACTCATGAATGGTCCATGATTCCGTTTTGCCTAGCGTCCTGCCATCCTTGGCGAACAAGTAATCTCCACTGGCGACGAAACTTTCGTGCGCCTGCACAGGATGCAAATAGCGCATTAGCCGCCGATCTCCACATAAAGCCTCTTGTTGATGCCGCCCTTGCTCTTGTACTTGCTGATCTTTATCCTGCCAACCTCGCAAGTATTCGCAACATGCGTTCCGCCATCCGCCTGCAGATCAAGCCCGACGATTTCCACCGTGCGCACTTCTTTAATCGCCTCCGGCAGCAAATTGATCTTTGTACGAATCAGGTCGGGAATCTCAAAGGCGACGCTCCGCGGCAATATCTGGATCTCGACGTCGCGGGCCGCATCCACTTCCAAATTAATCTTCTCTTCAATTTCCGCCACGACTTCCGGCGCCAGCCGTTCGAACTCGAAGTCCATTCTGCCCGACAGAATATCCATATTGCCGCCGGTAACGCTGGCTTGGTAGTCGCGCCATACAACGCCGCACAAAACATGCATCGCGGTGTGCGTGCGCATCAGCTTGTAGCGCCGCTCCCAGTCGATCATGCCTCCTATGTCGCTGCCAACGGGCGGCAGCGAGCCGTCGACGATGTGTACGTTTCCGCGCGTGACCTTGCCAACATCGTATTCGCTCTGCCCGTTGCGGAGCTTGCCAATGTCGCAAGGCTGACCGCCGCCGCCAGGATAAAAGGCGGTCCTGTCGAGTTTTACGCCATTGTTCTCGATATCATGCGCTACGACTTTGGCTTCAAATTCCCGTAGATAACTGTCTCGCAAATACAGTTCTTCCGTCACCGTCAACTCCTTCAAATCTCGGCGCGCATTCGCAGCATCGTCGCTTTGCCGCCAATTGCCTTCCAAAATTGAATCGCCGCTGGATTCTGCGCGCTGACATGCCATTCAAAATGGCACACCTTTTGCGTTTGAAACCAGTCCGACATTTTCGCCACCAGCTCTCGGCCCAGCCCTTGGCGGCGGTGTTCAGCCGTGACGTAGATGTCAGCCAGCAATCCGCTGCGCAGCGGCTGGAACATTTCAGTCGTGATATCGGCCACCAAGCCCAACGCATAGGCGACAATGTCGCCCTCAACTTCGGCAACCAGAATACGAGTCCAAGGATCGGACAACCGTTGCAGGATCCGCTGCGCGTACAAGTCGGCCCCATCGTCGGCCGCGCGAAACGTGAGCGGATCGAAGGCTTGGTGGTATTCCACCATTTCCAACCACAAACAGCCGATTCGGTCCGCATCGGCTTCATTCGCCAATCGTATCACAGCCGCTCGGCGGCAGCGATCACGCAAAATAACCAGCCTTCTCCTTGCCTGAGCAAGGGGTTTATTAAAACAGAGCCAACCAATTCTGATTAAATCGCAAACGCGCGCCTTGCGCCCGCCAGAATGCCTCTTCAACGGGATAACGCGCCGGTACGTCCACGATCAAAAAACCTATGTCGCGCGCCTTGAGCCATTTACGCGCTTCATCCAACAATGCGCCGCTGAGACCGGGACGAGGCTCATGCAGATCAACAGCCATATCGATCACTTTCCCAACGACGGCCGGCTCCAGCCCGGCTGGTCCCTCGGAGATCATGATCACCATGTAGCCACTGACGCTCTTGTTCACCTCCCCTACAAAGAAACCGCACTTGTCGTTCTTCAGCCAGGATCTGGCTTGTCGTTGCCAATCGAGAATCCGCCCCGGGTTCAATGGCTGAAGATCATCCGACTGCTGTAGTAACGACGCGCGCTCGTTCCAAATGAGAGCTGCCCCCTTCAAGTCTTCCTCTACTGCAAAACGTATCGCCAATTGGCGTATCTTGTTCAATCCCATGGCGACGATAGCATATCATTCGCGAAGTTTGGCGGCAAGACAAGATGACATGGGCAGTGTACCGAAGTTGCTTGGCGCGCTGCCCGCAAATCCGCCGACATCCCTCCGGGAATTTGCTAGTCCGCCGAGTCGATTGGTACAGACCGATGATTATGAAGTAGAATATGCCCAACCGAAAGGAGCCTTGCCTGTTGCTCTATGTCGATAGGCGAGCAACACAGTGATAGGAGTTCACATGTCTACCCTACCCACCACAGAACGAGTTGGCAGAGCATGGCGCGCTCATCGCGATGGCAATAACTCCGAAGCGATCAGATTGTTTGGAGAAGTCATTGACGCCAATCCCGAGAATGTTGACGCGCATTATGGCCTCGGTCTGGCGCATAAAGCGGATGGAAATAACAGCGCCTCAATTGCCGCCTTCCAAAAAGCCCTGAACTTCGCGCAGCAGGCGCTCGATGCCGTGCAGACTACTTCCCACATCGAGGGACATCACGGCGCCAACGATCTGGATTCCAACGACGATGACCGATTTATGATGCTAACTCGAATGCTGAAGCAGCGTCTCGAGGACGTGGGTGGAGGCGCTTCCTAGCCCCCGCCATGCGCAAACGCGAGCGCCTCGAAAGCGCGATTGCCGGGCTAGCGGTTGATCGTCTGCCCGTGTCCTTATGGCGCCATTTTCCCGGCGACGATCAGCGTTCAGCGGATTTGGCTCGCTCCATCGTAAGCTATCAGCAAGAATACGACTGGGACTTCGTTCGCGTGATGCCATCGAACAATTTTCTGGTTGCGGATTACGGCGTTCAGGACGCCTGGCTCGGCGATCGACGCGGCAAGCGCGAAACGCAGAAGTTCATCATACAGCGCTCCCTTGACTGGACGACGATACGGCCGCTTTCCCCGGGGCGCGGAGCGCTGGCTCAACAGATCGAGTGCTTGTCCCTCGTGAATGCGGCAATTGGAACTGATGGCATTCCGGTTCTGCAGACCATCTACAGCCCGATGACCCAGGCGGCGCAAATCGCGGGACGCGCGCAACTGTTAAGAGACATGCGATTGCGCCCGGACAGGCTGCGGAGCGGGCTCAATGCCTTGACTGAAAGCACACTGCGTTTCCTGGAAGCGATACGTACAAATCCGTCGGTTGCCGGCGTCTTCATGGTCTCGTGTTTGGCAGATTACCAGCTGATGTCCGCATTCGAATACAAAGCGATGGCGATGCCATTTAATCGCGCGATTATGGATTTCATCCAACCAGACTGGTGGCTCAATACGGTACAGGTTCAGGGTTCGTCCCCGATGTTTGACCTGTTTGCCGGTTCGCCCGTACAGTTGCTTAATTGGGATTTCTCCGATGACAAAAGCGAACTGTTACAGATGAAGCTGGCATTTCCAGGCGCCGTCTGCGGTGGTTTGAGCGACTGGGAGCACTTGCACCAAGGCACGCCCGCCCTGCTTCAGTCTGCGATTAGGGACGTCTTGCATCACACGGAGGGACGCCGACTCATACTGGCCGGCAGCGGGGACGGCTTTGTGACCGCGCCGCTGTCAAACCTGCGCGCCGTCCGCGCCAGCGTGGAAAACCTGGCGCTCTGATGTCTCTGCGCGTCATCGCTGGCAGCGCCCGCGGCGCGCGGCTAAAAGCCGTCCCCGGGGATACCACACGCCCGATCATGGACCGGGTCAAAGAAGCCCTCTTCAGCATCATCGGCGATGACATCGTGGGCGCGAGCATGCTCGACCTGTTTGCCGGCACGGGCAGCGTCGGCATTGAAGCGCTGAGTCGAGGCGCCGAACAGGTCCACTTTGTCGACCGCCATCGCGCTGCGCTCAAGACCATTCGCGAAAACCTCAAGCGCACGCGGCTCGAGGCGCGCGCGATCCTGCGGCAACGCGACGCTTTTCACGTGATTAAACGACCGCCGGAGAGACGATTCGATTTCATTTACGTTGCGCCGCCGCAATACCGGGACCAGTGGCTGGCAATGCTGAAAGCCCTTGACGGAAACCCGTCATGGCATCATCCGGAATCGGTTGTAATCGTGCAGATTGATCCGCGCGAACTGGAAGATGATATTTGCTTGCGCTACTTGCTCGAATATGACCGGCGCATCTATGGGAGGACTATGCTGCTGTTTTTTGAGTTCGTCCACCCATTGAACGGAATCGAACAGCAGGCTAATTGATGAAGAAGATTCGGACTTAGCTTGATTCGGCCTGTCTGCGGAAAAGGAACTCTCGCGCCTCGGAAACGCTACGCACTGCGCCGAGGACCTGCGCCTCGCGCAAGGCGCTCAAAAGCTGGCCCACCCTTGGTCCGCGTTTGATGCTGAGCGTCTTTATGATATCATCGCCATCCAGCAGGGGCGGAGGGCTGACCACCTCTTCATATTGGTTGAACCAGGTATCCAGCAATTCAGTTGCGATATCGACAAAAGCGAGCCAATCCGCTTGCTGCATCTTCGCGCCTTGCGCGCCCAAATATACCGCCGCCGCGAGGAAAATGGCGTCAATCCCCGCTTCGCCTAACCCAAACCAGAAGCGATGATGGGCCAAAAGCGACCACTCTGATTCATCAAGTACGACGTGATATTTGGACATGGCCAGCGACAGTTGGCGACCCTCTTCCAGCGTTAGCCGCAGAGCCCCGGAAACAGCTTTTGCCGACAGGGACAATTGCTCTCTATCTCTTGAAGAATCCAGCTCGCCTAGGTTGCTCAAGAGCGCGGCCAGAACTAACAATTCTTTATGTCGTCTCCCGTTGCCATAGCTGCGGCTCAAGCGCTGCTGCAATTGTCCGCGAAAGCGATCCAGTTGAATGACAAGCATACCGAGATCAAAGGCGGCCGCGCTGTTGTCTGTACGCCTCTCGCTAACAGCGGTCAAGATGGCGCACATGCGCTCGGTCATGCGCAGGCTACGAGACCAGGCATCCAACTGCTGCGGCGATTTCTCTGTTGCCCGCTTCAAGCCAAACTGATCCGGGAGAATGCGCTGGAGAATCCCCAGGTGTTGCAAGACGCGCAGCCCACGCGCCGCCTTGTCCAGAGCCAACAACTTGAAAAACTCGTCACGTATTCTTTCGGGCGAAATCTGACTAAGACCGGGGGCAAACTGACGAACATCGGACAAGGTTGCCGGGTGAATCTTCAAACCCAACTGCGTGCTTTGCCGCACGGCACGCAGGGCGCGGACGGGGTCTTCCTCGATCGCATTTGGCGAGCAGCGGCGTAACACGCCTTCGCGCAGGTCGCGCTCGCCGCCAAGCAGGTCTATCAAAATCGACAGGTCGCCGAGCAGGTCAGCAGCCAAGGCATTCACGGTGAAGTCGCGATTAATGAGATCGTCGTAGAGGGTCGCGCCGCGAAATCGAGCGAAATCGAGCAAAATCGCTCCCGACTCACGCTTGACGAAGACGCGCGCAACGCCGCGTTCGCGATCCATGATATAAATGTCGGCATCCAACCAGTCGGCAACTTTCTTGGCGATCCTCAAGGCATCGCCGTCAACCGCGATATCGACATCGGTGATTCCCGCCCGTTTGTAAGCGTCGCGCACCGCGCCACCCACGACGTATAGCGGCGTTGCGACTCCCTTTTCGCGAAGCAAGCGCTGAAGATCGTATACGAATTCACTCCATTCCAGGAGGGGGCCAGCGTCACTCATCTAGCAGGGCGTCCTGCCGCGCCACGCCGACAAAGGGAAGGTTGCGGAATCGTTCATCCAGATCGAGCCCATATCCAAAAACGTACTTGTTTTCGATATCGAAGCCGACATAATCGACGTCAATTTCGATCTCCCGGCGCGATTGCTTGTTGAGCAACGCGCACAGCTTTAAGCTGGCTGGATCGCGGGTTTTCAGCGTCTTTATGACGAAACTCAGGGTATACCCGCTATCAATGATGTCCTCAACAACGAGGACGTGTTTGCCCCGGACATCGGTTTGCAGGTCCATATCGATGCGTACGGATCCGGCCGACTTTCGGGCGCCAATCCCATAGCTGCTGGCAGCCATGAAATCAATCATATGCGGTACCTGGATATGGCGCGAAAGATCCGTCAGGAACATGACGCCGCCCTTTAGAATGCACAACAGAAGCAGATCTTCGCAATCCGCATAATCCCGATTAAGCGTCTTGCCAAGTTCGGCGATTCGCACTTGCAGGCGATCTTCATCAATAAGAATCTCTTCAAGATATCTTTTGTATGCGGGCGCCATTGGCCGTTCGTCCTCTCAATTCTCAATTGTCATGCCGGCTTCTTCGTAATGCGACTGTAAACTGCGAACGCTGAGCGGGCTTTCGCGCAGACGCCGAATGCCCTGTACCGAAGCCGCCGCCGCGCTCATGGTCGTAATAATAGGTACGCCCAAAGCGTAAGCCTGGCTGCGGATCCGAATGCCGTCTTCGTGCGCCTGGCCACCCCTGGGGGTGTTAATCACCAAATCAACTCCGCCCTCTCGCATCAGGTCCAAAACGTTTGGCGCGCCTTGCGACAGCTTTTTCACGGGACTGGCGTCGATTCCCATGCTATTCAGCCATCTGGCGGTTCCATCCGTTGCAAGCAGTCGAAAGCCGAATTGAACCAGGTCTCTGGCAATCTTGGCGACAACCGCCTTGTCAAAGTCATTAACGCTGATGAACACGGCGCCGTCCACCGGCAAGGGCGTACCGGCAGCCGATTGCGCTTTGACATAGGCGTGACCGAATGAAGACGCGTGCCCCATCACTTCTCCCGTCGAGCGCATTTCCGGTCCCAGACGCGTATCGACCCCCGGGAACTTCTGAAAGGGAAACACCGCTTCCTTAACGAAAAAGCCGTCTATAGCGGGTTCCGAAACGAATCCAATCTCTTGTAGCGTTCTGCCCGCGGCGATTTCCGCGGCGTAGCGCGCCAGCGGATGTCCAATAGCCTTGCTGATAAATGGCACCGTCCGGCTGGACCGCGGATTCACTTCCAGCACATATACTTCATCATCCTTGACCGCAAACTGTATGTTAAACAGCCCCTTGATGCCTAGTGCTTTGCCAATGCGCCGAGTATAGTCTCGGATCACATCCAAATGAAAATAACTGATTTTGTAGGGCGGCACAACACAAGCGGAATCGCCGCTGTGTACGCCCGCCTGTTCGATATGCTGCATGATGCCGCCAATTGTAACTTGCCTGCCATCCGCTAGCGCGTCCACATCGACTTCGTAGGCATCGTCCAAGAACTGGTCGAGCAACACCGGATGGCTTCCCCAGGTCACGTTATCATCCAGCCAGGCCAGCAGTTGACTCTCGTCAAAGACAATCGCCATGCCGCGCCCGCCAAGCACATAACTGGGACGCACCAGCAGCGGATAACCGATCTGACGAGCGGCCAGCGCGGCATCATTTCTGGTAGTAATCGTAGCGCCCGCCGGCTGCATGATGTTAAGTTCGCCCATGAGAGCGTTGAAGCGTTCTCGATCTTCCGCAAGGTCGATCGTATCAACCGACGTGCCCCAAATTGGCGCGCCCATCTGCTGCAGATCGCGGGCAATATTGAGTGGCGTTTGCCCGCCAAACTGCACCAGTATGCCATCCGGCTGTTCGCGGTCGACGATGTTCATGACGTCTTCCGCGGTCAGCGGCTCGAAATATAAGCGATCCGCCGTGTCGTAGTCGGTGCTGACCGTCTCCGGATTGCAATTCACCATAATCGTCTCGAAGCCCATCTCCCGCAATGCGAAGCAAGCGTGAACGCAACAGTAATCGAATTCGATGCCTTGTCCAATACGATTGGGTCCGCCACCGAGAATCATCACTTTTCGGGTCGCGACGGGCTGCGCTTCGTCGTCCATTTCATAGGTCGAATAAAGATAAGGCGTATGCGCCTCGAATTCCGCGGCACAGGTATCGACGCGATAGAAATTAGCGCAGACGCCCAGCGACTTGCGATGACGCCGAACGGCAAACTCTTCTTCGCCCAACAGACTGGCGATATAGGCGTCGCTGAATCCATAGCGTTTCAGCTTATACAAGTCGCGGCAATCCAGATCGGAAAGGCATAGTCCCTTGTCCAATAGCGTATTGTGAATCGCCATTAACTCGCTCATTTGCTGGACAAACCAGGGATCAAACCGCGTCTGTCGGACGATTTCATCAATTTGGACGTTTTCGCCAATCACCGTCGCCACCTGGAACAAGCGCTGAGCCGTCGGTACGCTGAGCACCTCCGGCGACAAATGCTCCCGCGCCTGGCTGCCAAAACCGTCAATGCCAATGTCCAGCGAACGGACCGCTTTCTGCAGGGCTTCGGGAAACGTCCTGCCGATCGCCATGACCTCGCCCACTGCTTTCATCTGTGGTCCCAATACCGGATCCGCCCCCGCGAACTTCTTGAAATCCCAACGCGGGATCTTGACCACGACATAATCCAGAGACGGCTCGAAGCTGGCAGGCGTCTGCCGGGTGATGTCGTTGGCGATCTCGTCCAACGTATATCCTACCGCAAGCAGAGCAGCGATCTTGGCGATCGGGAAGCCGGTGGCTTTGCTAGCCAGCGCCGACGAACGAGAGACGCGCGGATTCATCTCGATGACATAGACCTCGCCGTCGTCCGGGTTAATGGCGAATTGCACGTTCGCGCCGCCGGTCGTGATACCCACGCGGTCGAATATCATCCGAGACATATTGCGCAACCGCTGCAATTCCTTGTCTGTAAGCGTCTGCGCCGGGGCGATAGTAATGCTGTCGCCGGTATGCACACCCATCGGGTCGAGGTTCTCGATTGAGCAAACGACGACGAAGTTGCCCTTGGCGTCGCGCATCAGCTCGAGCTCGTATTCTTTCCAGCCAAGCAGGCTTTTGTCCACGAGCGCCTGCCCGACCGGGCTCTGACGAATGCCATTTGCCGCCACCTCGCGCAATTCGTCCTCGCCATACGCCACACCGCCCCCGGCGCCGCCCATGGTGAACGACGGGCGGATCAGAATCGGATAGCCTATATGAGCGGCAAATGACAATGCCTCCTCGACATTGCCAACTACTTTGCTATCCGGCACGCGCAAGCCGATCTCAGTCATGGTCTCATTGAAAAGTTGCCGGTCCTCCGCGAGTTGAATGCTGGTCAGGGTTGCGCCGATTAGCTCCACATCATATTGTTCCAGCAAGCCCGCCTCTTGCAGTTCCACCGCAAGATTGAGCGCAGTCTGTCCACCAACTGTGGGGAGCAAGGCGTCCGGCTTTTCTTTGGCCATGATCTTTTCGCAGATGTATGTGGTGAGCGGCTCAATATACGTTGCGTCGGCAAATTCGGGATCGGTCATGATCGTCGCCGGGTTGGAGTTAACCAGGACAACGCGATATCCTTTTTGCTTCAAGGCTTTGCAAGCCTGTACGCCGCTGTAATCAAATTCACAGGCTTGTCCAATGACAATCGGTCCGGAACCGATGATCATGATTGTCTCGATATCTGACCGTCTGGGCATTGATTTATTCCATGTTTGGGAGGACCGCCAAAAGTGACTAAGCGCGGCTAAATCGAGTCTTGAAGCGCCGCTACGTATTCATCAAACAGGTACATTGAATCGTGTGGACCGGGCGAAGCCTCAGGATGGTATTGAACGCTAAAAGCCTGCAACGTTTTGTGGCGCAATCCGGCAACCGTACTGTCGTTTAAGTTGATGTGCGTCACTTCGCCGCCACCCAGGTCGCTATCCGCCGAAACCGCAAATCCATGATTGTGCGTCGCTATCTCTACTTCGCCGTTGTGCAGATTCTTCACCGGTTGATTGCCCCCACGGTGTCCGAAGCGCATTTTTTCGGTTTTCCCTCCCAGCGCCAGCGCAAGAATCTGGTGGCCGAGACAAATGCCGAAAATCGGCAGTTCTCCCAGCAGCGATCTCACATTCTCGATGGCGTAATCCACCGCTGCGGGATCGCCGGGACCGTTGCTAAGGAACAAGCCCGATGGTCGCAGGGCGCGCACTTCGCAGGGAGAAGTCTGCGCTGGAACAACTTTGACTCGCAGGCCGCGATCCGTCATCATGCGCAGGATATTGTGTTTGACGCCAAAGTCGTACGCCACAACCAGCGGACGCTCGCGAGCTGGGCTTGAACCGCCATACCACTGAGGATCGCTGCCCTCGCGCCACTCATATGGCTTTGACACTGTGACAGCGTCGACCAAATTGGCGCCCGACATGTCGAGCGAAGCGCGCGCGATCGCCGTTAACTTGTCCGTATCCCGCGCCGCGTCGCCATGAGCCACCGCTGCCCGCATCACGCCCTTTTCTCGGATATGCCGCACAAGCGCGCGGGTGGCAATGCCGGAAACGCCGATGATGGCATTATCGCGCAGATATGTCGCCAGGTCGCCGCGATTGCGCCAATTGCTAACGATCGGGCTAAGCGAACGCACTACGAAGCCTGACACCCAAACTTTGTTCGATTCCGGATCTTCAAGATTGACGCCAGTATTGCCGACATGAGGCACGGTCATTGCGACAATCTGCCGATAATATGACGGGTCGGTCAGAATCTCTTGATAACCCGTCATCGACGTGTTGAATACGATTTCTCCGGTTTGGACGCCTTCAGCGCCAAAACCTTCGCCCGGGAAAACCCTTCCGTCTTCTAGCGCCAATGCAGCGGGCATTTTGACCCTCGACCTTGTTTATGTAAACCGCGTCGCTCATGCGGTGAGAAGGCTTGATATTTTGTGTGAGCGTGACATTCCTGGGACCTTTTCGTTGCCGCCGAGCGGCTATCAAGAGCGATAGTCGCCATTGATCGTGATGTAGTCGTGACTGATATCGCAGGTCCAAATGGTCGCGTCAGCCTCGCCCAGGCCGCAATCCAATGTGAAATAGATCGAGGGCTCAGCCATGATGGCGGCGGCATCGACTTCACGATAGTCGGTCGGCATGCCCTGGCTGAAGATCAGCAAGCCCCTATCCGCCGCGGGAACCGACTCTCCCGCCGCAACATAGAGCGATGAACTGTCGGGATCAAAGGCGGCTTCGGCGCGGCCAGCCGCCGCAATGATTCGTCCCCAATTGGCGTCGCTGCCATAAAACGCAGACTTGGTCAGAACCGACGCGCCAATAGTTTGGCCGATGCGCTCGGCAGCCGCGACCGATTCCGCGTTCCGTATGTCAAGCGTGACGAACTTCGTGACGCCCTCGCCATCGCGAACCACCTCTTGCGCCAGATACTCAGCCAGCGCATTCAACGCGGCTTGGAAAACCTCGACATCTCCCTCGTCCGCGACCTCGACGCCGCTGGCGCCATTGCACATCAGAACGACCATGTCATTTGTACTGGTATCGCCGTCGACGACGATCCGGTTATAGCTTTGCCGACTTGCCGCGGAGAGCGCCGCCTGAGCCAGTGGCATCCCGAGGCTGGCGTCCGTCACGATGACGCTAAGCATGGTCGCCATATTTGGCGCGATCATGCCCGCGCCTTTGACAATGCCCGCCAGAGTAACCTGTCCCTTGCTCGTCTGGGCAGTGACGGAGCCAAGTTTGGGACGAGTGTCCGTTGTCATGATGCCAGCGGCGGCGGCGGACCAGTCGTCTCCCAGGTTCTCGCTGGAAAGTTCCACCCCGCAAGATATCTTGTCCATCGGCAAATGGGTACCGATGACACCTGTTGACATCACCAGGACCTGGTCGCTAGCGATCGCCAGGCGCTCGGCAACCAGATCGGAGGTTGCGCGGGCGTTTTCCAAGCCCACAGCCCCGGTACAGGCATTTGCGCTGATCGTATTGATGGCAACAGCGCGGATGCCGGCGGCATTGTCTCGCAAGCGTTCCATGTTCAAAAGCACGGGCGCTGCTTTGACCTTGTTGCGGGTGAAAACCCCGGCGGTCACACACTCAGTCTCGCTGCTGATCAGCGCAAAATCCAGCGCGCCGTCCTTTTTCAAGCCCGCATGAACGCCGGCGACGCGGAACCCAGTTACAGAGCGAATGTCGGGACTAATCTTGATCATCGACTTCCTCCAGGATGGTCGTCAGTTTTTCCACCAATTCATCAACATGTTTCTTTTCGACGATCAAGGGCGGGACAAAGCGAATCACGTTAGTGCCCGAATTGACCAGCAGCAAGCCATGCTCGTAACCCTTTTGCACGATATCAGCCGGCGCGATATCCAGCTCGATTCCCGCCATGAGGCCTCGTCCCCGCACGTCTGTGATATGCGGGCTGTTGATTTCCGAGAGGCGATCCAACAGGTAGTCGCCGACTTCTTTCACGTGTTCCAGGAATCCGTCGCTCAATACACGATTGACGACCATCTCCGCCGCGCGCATCACCACCGCGCCCCCGGAAAACGTCGACCCGTGATCGCCCGGCTGCATAGCGCTGCCGACGGCTTCGTTCGTCAATATGGCGCCGACAGGCAGACCGCCCGCCAGAGGTTTCGCCAAAGTCATAATGTCAGGTGATATGCCGCTAAAACTGTGCCCCCACAGGTCGCCAGTGCGTCCAAGTCCGCACTGAATCTCGTCGAAAATGAGCGTCGCGCCCTTCTCGTCGCATAGCTGCCGCAGGGCTTGCAGAAACTCCGCCGTGGCAATGTTGATGCCGCCTTCGCCTTGCAAGGGCTCGACGATGACCGCCACGGTGTCTTCATCGATCACTTCTCTGGCGCTCTCAATACTGTTGAATTCTCCTACCACCGCTCCGGGCACCATCGGCTTAAACGGGGTCTGATACTTCTCTTTGGGCGTGATGGCCAAGGCGCCCATAGTTCTACCATGGAAGGCTTCGGTGAAGCTAACCACCTTGGTCTTGTTAGGCTTTTCGTTGACATAGGCCAGCTTGCGGGCGAACTTTAGCGCCCCTTCGTTCGCTTCGGCGCCGCTGTTGCAAAAATAGACTTTGTCGGCGAAGGAATGCTCGCACAGCAATTCAGCGAGCTCCACAAGCGCCTGCGTATGATACAGACCGCTGACGTGGATCAAACCGGTGTTCATTTGCTGGTTGACAACCGCCGTCAGTTCTTCGTCGCCGTAGCCCAAGGCGTTTACCGCGATGCCAGCCACCCAGTCAGTATAGGCTTTGCCCTCCGTATCGTAGACTGTGACCCCTTCACCCCTGGCCAATACAAAATCCGGACGCGCCGCGACCGGTACGCTATACGCTTGATCTTTCTGAATTACTTCGCTTTGAAGAGTCATCCCATCCCTCTGCTCGAACTTGACGAAAGCTATTGTACAAATGTCGTTCCAACATCGCATGCCCAGCCATCCAAATCCGTGATTATGGCTTTGGGCACGCCCGATGATAGCACATCCAGCGCCGATTTGACTTTCGGAATCATGCCTCCATATATGGTCCCGTTAGCGATCAGTACTCGCGCTTCAACTTCACTGAGTCTCTCAACGAGTTCGTTGTCCATCAAAACGCCGGAGACATTGGAAATGAAAACGACGCTGTCGGCGCCTATCGCTGCAGCCAGCGCCCCAGAAACCGGGTCCGCATTCAGATTGAAATTACTGTCAGTTCCGGCGCTGACCGGCGCAACTACAGGCGTCACACCGAGGTCCAGCAATTGAAACAGCACTTCGCCCCGCACTGACTTTACAGAGCCGGTATACTGCATATCCACAGACTCGTGCCGCATTTGTCGGGCTCGTACAAGACCGCGATCGACGCCCGACAAGCCTTGCGCATCCACACCGGCGTTGAGCAAATGCCTGACCAGACGCTTGTTGACGCTCCCGCAAAGCACCATTTCCACCAGCGAAAGGGACTGGGCGTCCGTGACCCTCAGTCCGTCGACGTATGTTGGCTCAATGTTCAGGCGTTTCTGCAATCGCGTGATCTCGATGCCACCGCCGTGCACGATCACCAATTGCTCCTCGCGCCCTGCGACAGCCTCCGCAAAGCGCTGCAGCAACGCATCATCATCCAGATAATGCCCGGAGATCTTGATCAAGGAAATAACGCTGCCCACTAGATTAATCCCAGCGTTTCATCGATCCCAAACATCAAATTCATGTTTTGCACAGCTTGGCTCGAAGCCCCTTTGCGTAGATTGTCCGTGACGCTCGTGACGTGAAGATACTGACTTAATACCGGCGTGATGCTGATTACGCATTTGTTGGTCTTGACTGCGTGCTTCAGGCTGGCTTGTTCGCCGAGCGGAAGCACATCCACCAAAGCCTCGTTGTCATAAACTTCACAGAAGAGATCATGCGCCTGTCCGCTAGATAGCGAGTCATCCAGCGTGACGTAGATGCTGGACATCAGCCCGCGATCCACCGGCAGCAAATGCGGGCAAAAGATGATGGGGCCAATTTCCCCGTCCACTTTGAGCGCCTCTTGTTCCATTTCGCCGACGTGACGATGGGAGCGGCCCGTCTTGTATGGCAGGAGATTGCCATAGACTTCGGCAAAATGCGTGCTGAGCGAGGGCTTGCGCCCGGCGCCTGTCACACCCGACTTTGCGTCGACGATGATGGGTGCGTCATGGCGGATCCCGCCACAACGCAACAAGGGAAATATACCGAGCAAAGTCGTCGTCGGGTAGCAACCCGGCGTCGCGATCAAATCCTGGTCGATGATATTGGCGCGATTGATCTCGGGCAAGCCATAAGGGGTTGGCAGCAGTTCCGGATGCGGATGCGGAATCCCATAATTTTCTTCATAGCTTTCAGCCCTATCAAGACGCAGATCGGCCGACAGATCTACAACCTTGACCCCAGCGTCCACACCTTGTCTGGCTACTTCGGCGGATGCCTTGTGAGGAAGCGCCAGGAATATCACATCGACATCATCGAGCGTAACCGAGCCCGGAGACACGAATGACAGATCGCTTCCCGGGACGGCATCGCCGACATAAGTATTCGATGTCGCAAATGCAAGCTCCACATTCGGATGCGTATTCAGCAATTCAACAAGATCCAGACCGGCGTAACCAGATCCGCCATATACTCCAGCTCGTATTCCGCTCATAGCAAATCCCCCACAAACAAAAAAACCCTGACCATCATTTCGAGATCAGGGTGTACTTTCAACGATTAGTCAAAGCAGCGCATCAGGAATGCAAAAGATCCACACTGAACTCTATCAGCGCAATTGCGCGCCTGGGCCTGATACGCGGTTTCACTTGCCAATACGCTTTCACGCTACGGTCTTCTTCATTCCAAGCTTGACTCATTCGACGACATTCTAAAGAAGCTTTTGCCACCCGTCAACACACTGCAAAAGAATTATGCACTTTTTCAGGTTGCTTGTGCATGTTGCACCAAACTAGTCTCAACGCAAACTATTCTCGAGCGATCTCGGCTTCCAGCTTCACAGGCATATTTCGAGAGTCACAGAAGAAGGAATTCTTCTATCTTCCGCATCATTTCGGCCTCTTCACGAGCAATGAGCGCGCCGTCGTGGCGGATGGCCAGACGAGATTCCGCCAGATGTTGCCTAAGCAGATCCCGCTCAGTTCTTGACAAAGAGTCTAGCAAACGCATGACATTAGTATCGTATCTGATTTCGGAGCCCTGAACGTCGACTTCGCTGTTCTTGACCTTGGGACGGAGGACCAATTCGCCTCTGCAACGCGCCTTGCGCAAGAATCCTTTTTTGACAGACCCCCTTGCTCGCGCAAGGAGGAGGCTTGTTAATTTCTGTGAGCGCGGCAGACGTTTTCGCTGCCGCCGAGCGGCTGTGCTCGCAATTCCACCCGCAAATGCCGATGCGAATGCCAGCAAGATCCAAGCGGGCCACTCCGTCAGTTCGGTTCCATAAACCAGTTGCGGTATATCGTATGCTATGCCATACATTTGCAAGGCTGAAGAAGCGATTAACGCCGCAAGCGATATCGGCAAGATAGCCGCCAACGATAACAGCATTCTGAGAGATCGCGGATAGGGCGATGGACCGAATCCAAGCACAATTCACCTGTGTATTTCGTCAAAGCAAAATCGACGCTGATCCCAGTTTAACACAACTCTTCTGCGCTGGTGTTATCCACCGGCACAGTATAGCTGAGAGTCACTGTCTGCAACCTGAATGAGCGCGCAAGACGCGCCTGTCAACGTACTCAATAAAGGTTCAAATGACGAATTGTCGCCAATTATCGCGAAAAACTTGACAAGTAATCAAATTGGCGTTAAATTGTTCTATTGGACTGCCGCAAAACATTAGCGAGAACTCAAACGGATAGTAAAGGCGTCTCATGATACAGTCATTGATAGACTTGAGTATAAGAATCAATGCGACTGTATAATTGCTGAGCCAGCAGTTGAGGGCTATATAGAAACCACTGAGATCTTTGATTGACTTATCGTCGTCCCGGCGAATGATATAGTAAAATAGGAGTTGTGTGCCAGTCGCCTGGGTCTATACGCCACGCAATTTGCAGGATTGAAGAGAATTGTTTTTATATCGGTTATTGTTGGTACGGCGCTAATTTAGCGCGGTTAGCAGAAAGGCTTGTCCGTGGTTGCAGTTCTGGACAACGTTACAAATATCAGTCAGCGAGAAGAGATTCAGAAACAGCTTGTAGGCAAGGCGAACAAGCAAGGTTTTGTCACGTATAGTGATATTTTGGAGTTGCTGCCCGATGTTGAAGGTGATGTCGCGCTTCTCGATGACCTTATGGACAGCCTGCTGGAAGCGGGAATCGAAGTCGTTCCCGCAACCACCAAAGCCGCGGATGAAGAGGGCGAAGACAGCAAAGAGCAGAAGCCGCACAGCGATTCGCTGATCGCTGAAACGGAGGACGAGGACGAAGTCGAGCGCGATGCTCTGCTCATGGTCCTGAAAAAGGATCTGACGAGCGACGCCGGCTATCAGGCGGCGCTCGATACCGACGATGTCGTTGGCTTGTATCTCAAGGAAGCGGGCCGTGTCCCGCTTTTGACCGCCGAAGAAGAAGTGATGCTCGCCAAGCGCATGGAGTCGGCGGAATTCGCGAGCGCCCGTCTGGAAGATGCCGCCGCGATGCGCGCCGATGAACTGACCTGGAGCGAAGAGCAAGAATTGCGCGGCATCGTTTTCGACGGGGAAAAGGCGCAGGAGCATTTGATTCGCGCCAACGCGCGCCTGGTGATCAGTGTAGCCAAGAAGTATATCGGACGCGGCGTACCCTTCCTTGATCTGATCCAGGAGGGCAACATTGGTTTGATCCGGGCTACCAACAAATTCGAGTACCAGCGCGGCCACAAGTTCAGCACCTACGCCACCTGGTGGATCCGCCAAGCGGTCAGCCGCGCCGTCGCCGATCAAGGGCGCACCATTCGTGTGCCCGTTCATATGGGCGATCAGTTGAATCGCATGCGTCGAGTTCAGTTGCAGTTGCTGCAAGAACTGGGACGCGAACCCAAGATTGATGAGTTGGCGCAAGGCATGGAGACCACGCCGGACAAAGTTGAAAACTTGCTGGAGATTTCTCGGCGTCCAGTCAGTTTGGAAACGCCTATCGATGACGAAGGCGACTCGACCTTTGGCGATTTCGTTGAAGACATTAATAGCCCGGCGCCCTCCGACGAAGTAGCGACGCACTTGCTGCATGTCCAGTTGCAGCAAGCGCTCGACAAGTTGCCTCCGCGCGAAGCGCAGATTCTGCGCCTGCGTTACGGCCTTGCCGACGGCCGCGTTTACACGCTGGAAGAAGTCGGTCAGACGATAGGTGTCACGCGGGAACGCGTTCGTCAGTTGGAAGCGCAAGCTCTCAACCGATTGCGTCAGTCGTCGGCGCACGTGATTCTCAAGGACTATTTGTATGAAGTTTAATCGCTGAGCCCGCCTCTCATTCTCAATACGTCTTGTATAATGACCCCATTCGCCTTGTGTGCTTGGGGTCATTGTTCTGTAAGATAGTGTTGATGAAAGCTGGAGACGCAGGGTTATGATGCAACCCCCACTCGACCAGTCTCGAATCGTTATTCGTGATGGCGTAGAAACCGACATTCCGTTTTGCCTGGAACTGCAAAGCGACTACCGGACCGAGCACGTCTGGCAAATGACCGTGCGGGAGTTGACGGACCAAATCCAGATCAGTTATCGCCGCCAGCGTCTGCCGCGCCCGCTTGACGCTGCGCACGAGACCGACCCCAGGCATTTGGAAATGGCTATCAGGCGTCGTCATTGCTTTGTCGTCGCGCAAGACAGGAATTCCCACCAGATTCTCGCTTTCATATCCATGCGCGTGGACGAAACCAGCGAAATCGCCTACTTGCAGGACATCGTTGTCGACCGTCCCTATCGGCGTCAAAGCTTGGGTTCACGCTTGGTAAACGCAGCGCGGGTTTGGGCGCGTGAAAACGAACTGCGGCAGATCATGTTCGAGATCGCAACGACCAATTATCCCGGCATTCAATTCGCTCAAGACCAAGGATTTGTCTTTTGCGGCTTCAACGACAGGCATTTGCCCAGTAGAGAGATCGCGGTCTTCTTCAGCGTTTCCGTTTAGAAACAGTGTATTCGTCATAATTTGCTACACTTGTAATAGAGTCAATTCTGCGGACCCAATCTTCAAAGGCTTGCATTGGATCTGGCAACTGCGATTCTGCTAATTGTCAATGAGACTTTGACCGCGAGCAATGCGATCATAGCGGTCTCCCTATTGCTCTTTAATCTCACGCGAAATCTAAAAAACCGCGTCGCCAAATCGTCGGCGGTTGTGCTCGCCTGCGTAACAATCGCTTATGTCGCGGATGCTTTTATCTCGCTTGAACCGGACTACGCCGCCCACGAGATCGCTTCGCGCTTGCAGTGGATAGGCATCGCCTTTATGCCGGCGGCCATGTACCACTTGTCGGACGCTCTGCTCGCAACCACAGGGCTGCCGTCGCGCGGGCGCCGCCGGCGGGCGATTCGCATCCTGTATTTGATCGGCGCCGGCTTTTTGCTGTCTGCGGCATTTGCCGATTCTCTGTTTATGTTTGTCGATGCCCAGGGACTTCTGAGTATCCAGGCTGGCGCCCTGTTCCCCGTCTATTTCCTCTACTTCGTCGCCGCCAACGGATTCGCATTTTATAATGTACAGCGCGCTCGCAAGCGCTGCCTGACTCAAGGCACTCAGCGGCGCATGGCATTCCTGCAAATAGCTATCCTGACGCCCGCTTTGGGCATCTTCCCTTATTCAGTACTGCTCAGTCCGGGCGACGAATTCAGCGTCTTTGGTCTCCTGGTTATCAACACTGCGAACATCATCATTATTTTGATGCTGTTTTTCCTGTCCTACCCCCTTTACTTTTTTGGGTCGGATATTCCGGATAGATTGGTCAAAAAGCAACTGCTGGACTTCTTGCTCCGGGGACCCGCAACTGGCTTGATCGCCCTGGCCGTAGTCAACTTCACCGCGCAAGCAACGCGCATTCTGGGGTTGCCCGGCGAGGCCTTTACCCCGCCCGCGGTCGTCGCCGCGGTCTTGCTTTGGCAATGGTTCGTATCACTGGCGCTGCCCTATTTTGAGTTGCTCTTCATATATCGCGACGAAAACGACGCGCAGATTACCATGTTGCAATCTCTCAGTGAGCGGGTTCTTACCCGCAGCGACCTGTCACAATTGATCGCTGCAACCA
Source organism: Anaerolineae bacterium (assembly GCA_034420635.1). Taxonomy (GTDB): domain Bacteria; phylum Chloroflexota; class Anaerolineae; order Aggregatilineales; family Phototrophicaceae; genus UBA6055. Next base: position 35,339 of record DAOULD010000032.1, read on the forward strand.
CCGAGGCGATATGCGACTACATGCGTATCGACGAAGCATGTGTGCTGCACTTCGTGAATGGCTCCCCTGAGTTTCTGAAACAAGTTGGAGAACCAGGCTTCTCGGAAGACGATTTGCGGACCGATCGCAACTTGCGCCAAACCCTCGCAAACGCGTATTCCCAAAGCGCCGGCAAAGCCTTGGTCGAATGGAACGATTATGCCTTGATTCCTTTGTACAGCAGCCGTATTTCCGACGACAATTCGCCCAGGCGCGTCATTGGCGCATTGGGATTGCTGAACAGCAACAACTCTCTACTTGCGGAGCTAGATGATCCAAAGAGTATTCTCTACGCCTATCTGGATCGCCTGGAAAAGAGTCTCGAAGACATGAGACTGCAATCAGAGATGTACACGCTGCTGGAAGGCCTGCTCCCGCAAATTCAGATGACCAGGACGCGCGCCGTACAAGTCGAGTATCGGCAATCGCAGGCTCAGTTCGCGGCGGCGGAGACCCTGCCAGATCAACTGGAGCTATTTGAACAAGTGCGGGCGGCTTTGCGACACTATTGGGGAGGCGCGGGCATCACCCAGAGCAACTTGATCAACCTGCGTATCGTGCAGGCAAGAATGAGCGCGGACCAGGACACAGCTGTCAACGCCTTGCGCAATACACTCCAAGACTGTATCGCTACGCTCAAGCCCGAAGGTGAACGCAAGCTGGCTAGCCCGGAATGGACCTTGTACAACATCTTGCAGTTGAGATTCCTCGAAAGAAAAAAAGTGCGCGACGTTGCTCGCCGGCTTAGCATGAGCGAAGCAGACCTTTACCGTAAACAGCGCGTCGCCATTCTGGCTGTCTCCGACCTCCTGTTGCAGCAAGAAAAACAAGCCAAGGGCTAGAGATTGCCTTTCCATGATCTGGCATCAGTACTAAGTGCAAGTAAGTAATGAGAATCCGAAAAAGCGACGAGGTGTAGGGGCGTTTCGCTGAAACGCCCGAAAACAGTTAGTGAAGGAACGGGCGGCACAGCGCCGCGCGTAGACACAGCGGGTCTGCCGCCCCTACAGCA
>DAOULD010000033.1:0-6215 GCA_034420635.1 Anaerolineae bacterium
ACTACAAAAGCGCATCGCCCTTTGACGGGTTCTACGTACGGATTCACCACAGAGGCACAGAGCGCACAGAGATTTCAAGAAAAAACTTCGTGTTCTTCGTGTCTTTGTGGTTAGTTTTGCTTTTGAACGGCAAAGTCATGTGATTTGCCAATAATCTGAAATGCACCCGACAGGATATACCTTTTGCCAGATCAATTGCGAGCCTCTATAATTGGCCATTATTGCTCGTATGTTTTATCCATGAGATCATACTGCTATGTTAGACAAGCTTGGGTCGGCGCTGAAGCAGCCATTCTATGTCTGGCTCCTGGGCATCTATCCGATTCTTCACTTGTACTCTGAAAACCTCGAATTAGTCAAAGATCGCGAAGTAATCACTGCCTGCGCCGGCATGTTGGCCGCGACTTCTTTGGCCTATCTTGTCTCAAATCGAATCATCCGCAGCCGACACAAGATCGCCTTCATGTTGAGCATCTGCAGCCTCGTCTTTTCATTGAGCGGACATGTGTATGTGCTGGTTTTTATGCCAAGATCGCTATTCCTGTGGTCGCTGTTCTGGTTGATTGCCCTGGCGATCTTACTCGTGATATTGCGGCGAAGAGCTTCCAGCCAAGTTTTAGAGCGCATCACCCCAGCGCTCAATTTGATTTTGCTGGCATTGCTGGCGATACCCGGTACCAAGATTGTTTCGAGTTATGTATCCAAGTCGATCAGCGCGCAACCTATTTCAGTCTTTGCAGACTCCGCGACCCGCCAGGACGCAAGTCCTAAAGTTCAGGACTCGTCTACCCATCCGGATATCTACTACATCATCCCAGACGGTTATCCTAGCGACGGCTGGCTGCAAGAGGCAATGAACTACGACAACTCGGCGTTCACCAATGCATTGGAAGAGCGAGGATTCATCGTTGTCGAGCACGCGCAGTGCAATTATGCGCTAACACTGCTATCGCTCGCATCGATTTTGAACATGCAATACTTCGGTAGCAACCCAACACCGTATACAGATCTCGACTATCTGCGGATTTCAATTGCGGATAACGCAGTCGCGCGTCTGTTGCAGGAGCTTGGGTACACGTACATTCAGTTTCTTTCTGGTTACTTGCTACCTAGCCCGATCGCCGATATCAATCGTGAATTTACCCCGCAAGGCAGCTTAGAAATCACGATCGGGCGAGACATGTTGCCCATATCCAAGCTGGAAAATCGGCAACTTCCAGAAAGAAGGGTGGTTAATGACCTTAGTCACTTTTATAAGCGATCATTTCTTTCTCTGTATGTTGATACGACGTATTTCAGAATCCTTGCGTCTCAATTGAAGAAGCTAAACTACCGAGACGAGTCCGCACCCTATGACCTATTTGCGCCAGAGAGGTTCTTGGCTACAATTGATGAGGTAAAGTCTATTGCTTCCATGCCAGAAGCAACATTTGCAATAGTTCATCTGCTAAAGCCGCATGGACCTGTTGTGTTCAATGATAAAGGCGAGATTCGTGACGCTACGCCATTTCCTAATCATGAGGAGTACTTTTCGGAATTCTCATTCACCAACAGGAAATTCTTGGAGATGATCGATAGTATTCTTGAATCATCGAAGCATCCGCCCGTCATTATTTTTCAGGCTGATCATGGATCGACATATGGTGAAACATGGAAACCGGAGAGAAGGTTGACGCATTTTGATACATATGCCGCCTACTATCTGCCTGATCCATATTCAGTTAGCGTGCCTGAACCGTATACCTTGATTAACACTTTCCCACTGATCTTGAACGAGGTAATCGGGACAGATTACAGAATGGAAGAAAATAGACTCTTTGAACTGCAAGTTGGCTACAGAGAACCATTTGAACAGCAAGACGTTAGCGAGGAATTCGCGCATAGTTGACTTGCCGGACTTCCCCATGGCGAGAGCCGGGTCTTGTCTGTAATCAGCTAAAGACGCTTTCGCGCAGATTTGGATTCTTCTGAGGAGTGATTTCGATGCGACACTTGTCATTTATAAGCAAGCTCGGCGTGTTTCTGGTAAGTATGAAAGCGCTCTTTGCCTATTTGGATCCCGGCTCTGGCAGCCTCATTGTACAATTGCTGATTGCCGTTGTAGTTGGCATCCTGGCTACTTTTCGGTTCTGGAAATCCCGATTGCTGTCATTATTTGGCATCCGCCAGGAAACGAAGGAAGAAGACGACAACGCAAATGAAGACTAATTGCTGAGATGTCGGATTCTAGGCGAATTGGCGGCTCTTTTCGGGATCCCAGCGGTTTTGTCTTTGTCACAGACGGTCTTGTTTACCGCCAGGTCAATGAGAGCTATCGCATTAACTATGACCAGCTTATGGAGAGCGGTCTGTATGCGGAACTTGTTGAACGAGGACTGCTAATCCCGCATTCAGAGGCGGGATCAGATTTGTCTCCCGACGGCCAAAGCTATAAGATTCTGCAACCCGGACAGATTCCCTTTATCTCTTACCCTTACGAATGGAGCTTTAGTCAGCTCAAGGACGCGGCGCTGGCGACGCTCAATATTCAGAGACGCGCATTGCAACGCGGAATGATCCTCAAGGATGCCAGCGCATACAACATTCAATTTCGCCACGGTAAGCCCTTGCTTATCGACACCTTGTCGTTTGAGACCTATCAAGATGGTCAAGCGTGGGTCGCTTACAGGCAGTTCTGCCAACATTTCCTGGCGCCCCTGGTTTTGATGAGTCGGAAGGATATTCGCCTAAGCCAGCTACTGCGCGTCTACATAGACGGCATCCCCCTTGATTTGGCAAAGTCTTTGCTGCCGAACCGGACATGGCTAAATTTTGGCGCCATTATGCATCTTCATCTGCACGCCCGCGCTCAGCAACGATACGCGAATAAGCCTCCGCCCGTACAATCGAGCCAACGAGGACGACTTGACAAGACGGCTCTGATGAATATCTGCGACAGTCTTCGATCAACTGTCAAAGGACTAAAATGGGACCCCAAGGGTACTTCCTGGGCAGGATACTATGAGGGGGATAGCTATCACGAAGAGGGATTTGAGGACAAGTATAGATTAGTCGCTGAGTACCTACATGTCGTCAAGCCCGAATGCCTTTGGGATCTGGGCGCAAATACCGGTGTATTTGGCCGAATTGCCAGCGATCAAGGCGTATTTACAGTCTCGATTGATAGCGACCCCGGGGCCGTTGAAGCGAATTACCTGCAGTCTATGCGCCTCAACGAAACGCAACTGCACCCCCTTTTAGTAGATCTGACAAATCCTTCCGCTGCTCTGGGCTGGGCCAATAATGAGCGTGATTCACTTGCTCAACGCTGCAAAGCCGATTGCGTCCTGGCGCTGGCGCTCATACATCATTTGGCAATCGGCAATAATGTACCGTTGAGAAATATTGCCAAATACCTTGTATCCCTTGCCGAGTGGTTGATCATCGAGTTTGTGCCGAAAAGCGACGCCAAGGTCAAGACGCTTCTGGCATCCCGCCAAGACATTTTTGCGGACTACACACAGTCCGCATTCGAAGATGAATTCAGCGAGTTATGCGAAATTGCGCGCTCAAACAGCATCCAATCATCAGACCGAAGACTCTACCTTATGCGTCGAAGACGGGCTGGCGCGTCTTGAATATGGATCAACATGAGCAAGGCAGCATCAAATGCCGTTAGTCCCTATGTTTCTGGATTCACGGGTCTACAGCCAACGGGCTCATCCCAAAGTTTCAGCGACAAGCGAAAGACCCGCGTCCAGCCTGCTACGCCAGTCCGCTTTTGGATGTCTGATGGTGTTGGTACAGATGCGAAACAGACAAATAGCTTCTCGCAGCGCCAGCGCCCGCGCATCCCAGCCGAAACGCTCCAGCGCCGCCTCGCGAAACTGACGCCCGTACTCGCGGCAGAATGTCGACTGCGGGTCCGTTGTGAACGTCGCTGACCACTGTAGATGCCCAACGAAGTTGCCGATATCCAGCATAGGATCGCCAGGCGCGATATCTTCGAAATCCACCAGCGCCACCCGTCCATCCCGCAGATGGAGCAATTGGTCGTCATAGAAGTCGTTATGCGCCATGCAAACGGGACGCCACGCGCGCGAGAATGAGTCAAGCACGTTGTCGATCTCCCGTAAGGCGCGGGTTTCCTCAGCGCAGTCGCGCAAGTGATGCCGGAAGCTGCGCCGCGCGCGCCGATAAGCTCGCCGCAGATTCAATGGGGACCCCGCATCGCCATTCAGGGGTGTGTCCCATAGCCGCTCAAGATCTGCCAAGATACGCTCGGGTGGCGGTTTGTAGCCACTTCGGATCAGCGCTCGCAAGGTCTCGCCGCGAAGCGCGGTCAGCCAAAGAATGCCGCCCGTTGCCCAATGCCCCGCCAAGCCCGGCACAGCGAAGCCAGACCGCGTCGACCGATGGTAAGCAGCCAGAAATGGCGCGAAATCCGCCGGGCGCAGGACGCGAGCGTAGAGACTCAGCTTGCCGATGTGATGGCGCAGGACCGCGCGAAAGCCGGGTCGATAGCGGATCACCTGCACACGAGCGCGGCGGACTGGCACCTTGAGCACATGGGCGTTGACCATGTTGATGGCGCCTCCAGGCGTGGCCGCCTCGGCCAAGGCGGGCAGGCGCTCATCATCTGGAAAGCGCTGGATGCGCAGCGGGCGCTGTCGGCTGATGCTGAAGGTGAAAAACTCCGCCGGCAGAAAGCGATCTTTGCGCCATTCAAGTTCGTAGCAAGCCAGCGCGCTGCGCCCTATACTATGCAAAAAATGGCGGATGCGCATGCGAGACGGCTCGCCATAAACCGGCGGCAAATGGGCTTGGCAGACTTGCCAAACCCATTCCGAGTCAAAGAGGTCGCCTAGTTGCGGCAGCGCCTCGTCAGTCGTGAACTCAATGCGCGCAAAGAGGCGACTAGCGGCAGATGGTGAATCCATGAGATTTAGCTGTCGTCATCATCGCTATCATCACTGTCGAGATCGCTGTCGGGCAAGTTGCCGCTCGTATCGTAACCGTCGCTGTCCGTGCCGTCGTTGTCGGTCAAATTGCCGGTCGTGTCGTAGCCATCGCTGTCCGTGCCGTCGTTGTCGGTCACCAGCGGGGGCGTATCGACCTGCCGCTCCCTTTGATAAAGGAGCTTCTGCCCGACCTGCAGGCTTCGCGGATCGTCGACCTGCTCTACCAGATCTTCCACGGTCGTTCCCAGCCAAATCGCGATGTGTGACAAAGTATCGCCTTGCCTCACCGTAAACTCATAGGTCTGCAGGCCGTTGGCGCCACCCGAGCCGATGCTGGTCGAAACTGCTCTGGAAGCGACGGTCTTGGCAGAGCCATTGACATCGCTCGCGCTGTAGGTGAAGACTTGCCCCGAAAAAATCCGCGACGGTGTGTTGGTCTGCGCCGCCAGCACCTGATAGGGGATGTCTAGCTGGCGGGCAATCTTCAAAAGCGTGTCGCCCGGCTTCACAACATAGACGATGATCTGCGCATCGTCATCGCCGTCACCGTCTCCGTCATCATCATCCGCGTCATCGTCATCGTCAGTGGTAGAATCCCGCGGCACAATGGCGGCGTCATTGGCCTTGTCTTGGGCGAAAACGATGTCGGTGCGATAGATCACAACGGAGAAGATCAGTGACAGGGAAATCAGGTTGAAAAGCAAAACTATTGAGAAAGAACGTAATTTATTTCGCACGGGGCAGTCTCCAACATACGTCTAACATAGAGTTTAATTCGGTGTTCTGCCGCTGTCAACACAATTTTTGTCTAATTGAAAAACTATTTTTAGAGATAGAAAAATATATCGCGCAGTATGATAAAATATATTTTAACCTATATTAACTTATCAGCCGTCGAGTAAGTAAACTCGCGGACTCCACCCAAGCGGCGCAAAGGCTGGCCAGCATAGCTATGTTTATGAGGTCGATCTTGATTATGGTGAGACTTCGAGGGATTGGAGGTGAATGGAGATAAGGGGACTCGAACCCCTGGCCTCGTCAGTGCGATTGACGCGCTCTCCCAGCTGAGCTATATCCCCGTATTTCGCTTCTGAACGCCAGTGGAGACAAAGGGCCTTGCTCCCTCGGTGCAAACGAGACGCTCTCCCAAACTGAGCTATGTCCCCCAGTGGGGCTGGCAAGACTTGAACTTGCGACCTCACGCTTATCAGGCGTGCGCTCTAACCAACTGAGCTACAGCCCCAAATCCAATCGCGTGGCTCTCTAACTTGGTAA
>DAOULD010000034.1:0-12404 GCA_034420635.1 Anaerolineae bacterium
GAATCCCGTAGGGGCGACCAATCTGGTCGCCCGAAACCGCGTCATCGCATCGACGGGCGACATGATATGTCGCCCCTACACGCGGCTCATTTTTTTGCATGACTTACTTGCGCATACTGAGGAGTTTTGCCTTGTAATAAAACTTAAACTTCCTGTCTTTGTGGTGAAAAAAATTTGAAGCGATTGTCCTGATCCCGTAATTGCGCCAGCTTGAGCATTTGTGTTAAGCTATACAAGAGTTGCAGAGAAGTTCGACTGAAAAGAGACGACATGCTCACAGATGACATTCGGCTCGAACGCATTGAAGGTGAATACCAGACGGTTCGTGTCGCACAGGACAAGTTATTTGATCGGATGAACGGATTTGGCGATGTCTTGCAGCGTCTGGTCGATCAGGTAGCTGCGAACGCTGTTGCGATAGAGGCCAATCGGGCTGCAATTGAGGAGATTCGAGAAGAAGTTGTGCTGCTTCGCCAGGCGGTTGCGGATAACAGCCAAATGCTTTCCGATATCATGGACCATCTGAAGGTGCCGCGCAAGACAGCTGGATTCCTCAAGGATTGAGGCGCTCCCACACTAATCGCCAGCCTGCGAATACCCCAGCGTCCGCGCCTCGGACCAAAAACGCTCCACATTCCGCAGCTTGACCTCGTCGAAGCCGCGTATCATGTCGGGTAGTTGCGCCAGTTGCGCCGCCTGCGCATAATTATCTTCGCTTAATTCGTCGACGGCGGCGAATATCAAGCGGCGGTACTGAAGGATCAAGTCGCGCTCGACCCGCCGCACCTTGTCGTAGCCGAAGATGTCGAAAGGCGTTCCGCGCAGTCCTTTTAGCGCGTAGAGAGCGCGGTACACCATTTTGAACCAGGGACCGAACTGCAGCTTTCGCTTGAGACCGAAGGCTTTCAAGATGGGCGGGTGCAAGTGATAGCGCAGGCGGCCGACCTCGCCAAATTGCTCGCGCATGGCATCTTGTACGTCGCGTTTTAGGCTCAGCCGCGCCACCTCGTATTCGTCCTTGTATGCCATCAACTTGAAAAGATAACGCGCGACGGCTTCGCTAAGCACGTAACTGTCCGGGCAAAGCGCTCGTTCCTTGTCATAGACGCGCTTGACATCCTCGACGTAGCGCCGGGCGTAGGATTCGTTCTGATAGGCGATCAGTTCCGGCACGCGCACTTCCAGCAGGCGCTCAAGTTCGCCGCTCGCGCCTACGGAATCCACCAGCGCTCGCGCTGTCGGGGATAGCTCGACCTGTTCTGCAAAAGCGCCTTTGCGCCCCAGATCCAGTTCTGCCAGCCAAGCCGGATCAGCCACTGCCAACCTGCCGGCGCGGAAGGCTTCCTGGTTCTCCGTCACCTTGACGCCGTTGAGCTCAATCGCGCCTTCGATCGCCAGGGAAGACATCGGCAGCAAGCCCGTTTGATAAGCGGCGCCGATGACGATCATATTCGCCATCATGTGATTGTCGAATAAGGCTTCCGCCATGCCGATGGCATCAAAGAAGACATTGTCGCCCGCCCGCGTCTGACGGTTGATCACCTCCAGTATATGATCGGCTTCGGGGTATTCGACTGTGGTATCGCGTACCATTTCGCCGGTCGGCACCTGGCTGGTGCTGACGATCGCGACGCTGCGCTGTGGATGGGCTCGCACCAGGTTTTTGCTTTCCGTCGCCGTCAGCGCGTCAAAGACCAGGAAGGCGTCCGCCGCGCCATTGCCGACCTTGGCGGCGATGTCAAGCGGCTCGGCGGTGATCTTGAGGTTGGAGACGACGGGTCCGCCCTTTTGGCTGAGGCCCGTCTGATCGAGTGACCTCACGTGAAGCCCGTCCAGCGCCGCGGCCGTGCCCAGAACCTGGTTGGCGGTGACGACGCCCGTCCCGCCGATGCCCATCAGCAGGATGTTGGCGGTTCCGTTGGGGCGGCGTTCCGGTTCGGCGATTGTTCGCTCCACCTTGAAGGCTGGCTTTGGCTGCGCGCGCGGTTTCTCAGCCGGGATCAGGCTCATGAAGGCGGGACAATTGCCGTCCAGGCAGGTGTAGTCCTTATTGCAAGACGATTGATGAATCTGTGTCTTGCGGCCGAATTCGGTCTCGACGGGCTGTACGCTTAGGCAATTGGAAACGCTGCCGCAGTCGCCGCAGCCTTCACACACAGCCTCGTTGATGAAGACGCGCAGGCTGGGGTCGGCTGCGTAGCCGCGTCTGCGTTTGCGGCGCAGGTTCGCCGCGCATTCCTGGTCATAGATCAGCACGGTTACGCCGGGCGTATCGCGCAGATGGAGCTGCGCCTCTTCCATGCGGTCGCGATCCCAAACCTCCGCGCCCGGCGCCCAAGTCGTATCGGGCGCGAACTTGCCCGGGTCCGAGGAAACGACGACGGTCTTCTTCACGCCTTCGGCATAGAGAAAATGCGTGAGCTCGGGCACCGGCATCAATCCATCGGCTTGCTGCCCGCCGGTCATCGCCACCGCCGAGTTGTAAAGGATTTTGAAGGTCATATGCGTGCCGGCGGCGCAGGCTTGCCGTATCGACAGCGAACCGCTATGGGCGAAGGTGCCATCGCCGATGTTTTGAAAGATATGATCGATATCGGAGAATAATGACGCGCCGACCCAATTTGCGCCCTCGCCGCCCATCTGCGTGACGCCGGCCGTATTGCGGTCCATCATTATCGCCAGGGTATGGCAGCCGATGCCGGCCGCCGCCATCGATCCTTCCGGCACTTTAGTCGAGCGATTGTGCGGGCAGCCCGAGCAGAAATAGGGTTGCCGCGCCAGGATCGGAATCGTACCCATATCAGGCAAGCTATTGATCTGATCCAGCCGTCGTTCCAGGGAAGGGACATCGACGCGCCCGATCAAGCGGCGCGCCAGCACCCGTACGATTTCGTCAGCGTCCAGTTCATTGTCCGCCTTGACCAGGCGCTCGCCCCGCTCGTCCTTTTTGCCAACGATGCGCGGGGCGCTTGGCATGGCATATAATTTTTCCTTGCAGAACATTTCGATGAAGGAGCGCTTCTCCTCAATGACCAGGATCTCTTCCAAGCCATCGGCGAATTGATGCAAGATATCGGGTTCGAGCGGGAAGATCATGCCGAGTTTCAGCAGACGAATGCCGCTTCTCTCCAGTTCCGCGTCGTCCAGCCCGATATCCAGCAGCGCTTGACGCAGGTCATAGTAAGTCTTGCCCGCGGCGACAATCCCCAGCCAGGCGTCCGGAGTCGCTACGGTGATCTTGTTGATCTTGTTGGCTTTGGCGAAGGCAAGAGCGGCGTCCAGCCGCACGTCGTGGATCTGCTGTTCCAATTGCAGGCTGTAGGGCGAAATCAAGGCGGTGTTCTGCGTATGACGCCAGGGCTTGCCGCCTACCATGAATTGCGGCTCGACGATCTGGATGCGCTCGCTCGATACTTCCGCGCTGCTGTATTCATCGGCGACATCGGTGACGATCTTGAAGCCCACCCACAGCCCGCAAAAGCGCGACAACTCGAAACCGAGCCTGCCTAAATCGAGGATTTCTTGCACATTGCCGGGGAAGAGTATCGGCATCAAGGCGTCGTAAAGCGCGACTTCGGAATGGGAAGGGATGGTTGAGGACTTGCAAGAAGGGTCGTCGCCCGCCAGCGCCAGCACGCCGCCATTTCGACCGACGCCGGTCAAGTTGGCGTGTTTGAAGGCGTCGCCGCTGCGGTCGACGCCGGGACCCTTGCCGTACCACATGCCCAGGACGCCATCATATTTGGGACCGGGCAAGAGGTTGGCGGTCTGGCTGCCCAGGATGGCGGTCGCGGCGAGTTCTTCATTGACCGCCGGAATGAAGCGGATGTGATGTTCGTCCAGTAGTCCCGGGATTTGCTCCAGCACTATATCAATGATGCCCATAGGCGAGCCGCGATAACCGGTGATCAAGCTGCCGGTATGCAATCCGTGGCTTTTGTCCGCCCGATGTTGATCCATCGGCAAGCGCGCCAAGGCCTGAGTCCCGTTCAGGATAACGCGGCCATTTTCAACTGTGTAGCGGTCTTGCAAGCTAAAATCTTGCAAATCCCGTTTCGTTCTGATTGACGCAGGCGCAGTTTTTTCTTCAATCATGTGAGCCCTTTTGCGTATTGATGCGATGGGTCCTCACCCTCTTTTATAACAGAAAAGAACGGGCAATACACGTTAGATCGAAACTAGCCAGGCGCTCGCCGCCAGAATCAATATGGCGAGCAGAGCAATCATCACGGTCAATCGCCGTTCTTTCCGGCGCAAGCGTTCCCACTCGCTATCCCCGTCCTTTCCATGTTGAAGGAGCAAGCTGACGCGCTCCAGAGCCGGCGCGACGCTCAATTGCAGCGACAAGCCGAGTACCGCCATTGCTACGATAAGCAAGTGCTTCAGCAGCAAGACCCGGCTCCATTGATTGTCGAGCCGCAGCAAGCCGTCGTAATTGGGGTCGGCTGTCATCTGCAGCAAGCCGGTGACAATCAACACGACGAGCGCCAGGTTGCTGACTTGGGCAAAGCGCCCCCGGATGCGCAGCAAGATTTGATGCAGAGCGGCCTCACCCTCTAACACATTGTTAACTTGCGGGATGACCAGGAATGTGATCAACAGAATGCCGCCGATCCAGACGACTGTCGCCAAGATGTGGAAGAAGAGGCTGATTGCCAGGGCGGCTTGCGACATAATTCTAGGTCTTCCACTGTGTTGAGAGAGCAGTGGCTCTGCCACGGCGGCAGTTCGCAGGACGTTTTCGAAGCCGGACGACGATGATTTCAAGTACCGAGGGCGGCATAAGAGTCACCCCTCCCCGAAGCTTCGGGGAGGGGTCGGGGGAGGGGTTGACAACCGCTTCAGCCAAGCCTCATATTCCGCCCTGGCTTCGTCGTTGAGCGGGTAGTATTTCTCCAGCGCGCCGCCTTCTTCCAGTTTCATGCGCGAGAAGACCTCCCATTCGGCTTTGGCGGAAGCTTTATCAGCGATATCCGCAGCCATCGCCGCCGGCGCCACCACAGCGCCGTCGTCGTCGGCGACAATGACATCGCCGGGCACGACATAAACGCCGGCGCAGGCGATCGGCACATTGACCGCGTGAGGAAAAATATCGGTCTGCGTGTGAAAATTAGGCGTGACACCGCGCAGCCACAAGCCTAGATCGAGCTGTTGCACTTCGGGAAAGTCGCGTATGCAGCCGTCGATGACCAAGCCTTCGCCGCCACCCGCTTTGTAGGATGTCAGCATCATCTCTCCGAACACGCCGCTGGCCATGCTGCCGCGGGCGTCGACCACGACGACATCGCCGGGCGCGGCAGCCACAATGGCTTTACGGTGCAGTTCGCGCTCGGGCGCATGGGCATACTCATCGCCCCAGTGCACGTCCTCGCGCTTGGGCATGAATTGCAAGGTGACGGCTTGACCGGCCAGCGACTTGCCCGGATTGAAGGGAAGCAGACCGACCATGTGCGGGTTGCGAATGCCTTCTTTTGCCAGCGCGCCGGCGATGGTGGCTGTGCCGATATCTCTGAGCTGGTCTAATGTCTCTTGCGGGAGGCGTGTGAAGCTCGGAATCTCTGGCATAATTGTCCTTAGTCTTGCGTAATTGAATGGATTTCGGGATGATTATAACACCTTTGCCGGCTCGCGCAGACGCGGTCAACTAGCGAACGCGCATTTGAATCCCGCCCGTGATTGCGCTTTGCGCTGGTTAAGCACTGTACGATAGGCGACATCCGCACATGCGAAGGACGAAGGCATGAGCCTGAGTATCGGCATCGTTGGCTTGCCCAATGTCGGTAAAAGCACCCTCTTCAACGCCTTGACGCGGGCGCAAAACGCCGCCGCGGAAAACTACCCTTTCTGCACCATTGAGGCCAACCAGGCGGTCGTGCCCTTGCCCGATGCCCGCTTGACCGCGCTGCAAAGCTGGGTCGGCGTCCCGCAGGCGATTCCCGCCCGGGTCGATTTTGTTGATGTGGCGGGCTTGGTGAAAGGCGCCAGCCAAGGCGAAGGATTGGGCAATCGCTTCCTCGGGCATATCCGCGATGTTGATGCCATCGTGCATGTTGTGCGCTGCTTCGATGACGAGAATGTCGTGCATGTCAAGGCTTCGCCCGACCCGGCCGATGATATCGCCGTCATCAATACCGAGTTGGCTTTGGCGGACCTGCAACAACTGGAACGACGGCTGGAAAAACTGGAGCGCGAAGTCAAGGGCAATCGGGCGCTCTTGCCCACCCTGGAGATGGCGCGGGAGGTCGAAGCGCATGTCGGCGCAGGACAGCCTCTGCGCGGTTTCCCGGAAAGTGACGACTCCGCTTTTGTGGCGCTCAATCAAGAGATGCGTTTTCTGACGGCGAAACCGGTGATCTACTTAGCCAATGTCGACGAAGAGAGCCTGCAAAGCGACAAAGCCTATCTCGCGGAGACGCGACAGATCGCCGCTGCGGAAGGCGCTGAGGTAATCGCCGTCTGCGCCAGCCTGGAGGGTGAAATCGGCGGCTTGAGCGACGAGGAACGGGCGGAATACTTGAGCCTGTATGATATTAGCGAAGGCAGTCTGGAGCGCTTGATCCGCGAATGCTATCGCACTCTCGGCTTAATCAGCTATTTCACCTTCAATGAGAACGAGACGCGCGCCTGGACCATTCGCGACGGCTGGACGGCGCCGCAAGCGGCCGGCGTGATTCACAGCGATTTCGAGCGCGGTTTCATCCGCGCCGAGGTCATCCCGTTTTCGGTCTTTGAGGAATATCAGGACCGCAACCTCATCAAGTCAGCGGGCTTGATCGGTGTGCAGGGACGGGATTACGTTGTGTGTGACGGCGATGTCATATTATTCCGCTTCAATGTTTGAGCGGCGTCAGCGACAGAAATCCGCGATCAGCGCCGTATAAATCTCCTGGCAGCGCCCGACCGATGCCAAATCAACCCATTCGACGCGGGCGTGGGCGCCGGCGCCCGCCGGACCCAACACGACGGTGGGAACCTCGCGGTCGCCGAATAAAGCGGCGTCCATCCACCAACTGCTGCCGATGACGGGTACATCGTCTTGCAAGCAAGCTTCCGCGTGCCGCTTGAGGGTTCGCACCAATGGATGATCGGCGGCGATGCCATAAGGACTTCGGGAAAAAGTCGCTTTTACCCCCGCTTTGAAGTCGGGGTCCTTCGCGGCGATTTCGTCGAGCAGCGCCTGCGCTTCCGCCGCTACGCTTTCGGCGCTTTCACCGGGGATATTGCGACGTTCAGCCAGCAGTTTGCAGCGCGCCGGAATCATCGAGATTTCTTCGCCACCTTCAATGAAAGAGGCGTGCAGGGACCCGCTTCCCAGCAGGTCGTGCGTCGGGTGGGCGCGCAGTTTTTGATCCAGGACGTCGAGCGCCAGCAGCGCCTTCCCCATTTTGACGATGGCGTCTACGCCGAGTTGGGGGCGGGATCCGTGCGCCGCTACCCCGGTGACCTCGAATTCCAGCCAGACGAAGCCGCGATGCGCGATGCTGATCGCCAGTTCCGTTGGTTCGGCGATCAGCACGGCGTCCGCGGGCCAGCGTTCCCATTCCGCCAGCAAGGCTTCGCTACCAATGCTGCCGTATTCTTCATCCGCTACCGCGCTGACGATGACATCACCGGAGAGCGCCATGTTCCGCGCCGTTTTCAAAGCCAGCAGACAGGCGGCCAGTCCGCTTTTCATATCATAAGCGCCGCGTCCGAACATGCGCCCGTCCGCGATCTTCGGCTCGAAGGGCGCGTCCATGCCCGATACGCCGACCACATCGGTATGCGCGTTGAGCATCAGGGACTTGCCGCCGCCGCTGCCGCGGGCGATCAGCACGGTATTGGGGCGCCCGGCTGCGGTTTCCTGGACATGCGTTTCCAAGCCGTTTTGTCGTCCCCATTCGGCGATGAACGCGGCCATGGCCGCTTCGCCGGCGCCGCCCGGCGCCAGGTCAGGATTGACCGAGTCGATGGAGACGAGATCGCTCAACAGTTGGATGAGTTCGGACATGGAATTCTATTTCTCAACTCAGATGTGCGTTGCAATGTTGGCGCATACGCGCGATTTTCGCAATATGATTCCGGGGGCTTTATTGCCAGTTTGCCGCCGAGAAAAAACTTTTTTCGGCAATTTGGCAGGGATTTATTGCCGAAGGTATTAGTATGCGCTGATAACGGGCAATGGGTTGCGGAGATCATAACTTGAGGGTAGCAGGGTATGGACGTGAAGTGGCGACCATATGGTCGCGTTTTTGCGGTTTTCTTTAGTTGGAAATTGTCAGTCGCTATCCTCGTATCTGTCCCTTCACATTGAGCAGATCCAAGAGAAATTGACGGGGATCGTCAACATGGGGCAATGGTTGTTGCCGCAGCGGTTCGATAAACGGGACATCGAAATAGCCCTCGCTGATGATGCGGTTGATCAACTTGGCGACATCGTTGTATTGCATGATGATGGCGTTGAGGTAATGGTCGTTTTCGGTGACTTTCCACAGTTCCACCGCCGAGAGCAGGGCTTCCAGGTTGTGTATCAGCATGCCGATCTTGTAGCGGTATTCCGGTTCGTGAGTAGCGCCGCGGGCCTGGATAGCATTGATAATCTGCCGGCTGGTGTTGATCGGCGCCGAGGCGTCGAGGGCGATGGGCAATTCGCAGCGTTTCACATAATCAGCGTAATCGAAGAAGGGCGGGTGGCGCGTCTCGCGACTGTTGTTGAGGATTTGCTTGCCCTCCAGCGGGATGTAGGCATTGTCGCGCAGCGCAGCCATGCGGTCGGCGATGTCGCCCTGGTTCGTCGCTTCCAGATAACGCCGCGCATGTTTATAGGTGAGCAGGGTATTAAGCGTGTAGTGCCCGTCGAATACCGGGTAGACGAAGGAGTCGATGGCGTTGCCGCCGATGTTGGATTCTTTCAGGAATCCCTTGGATCCCGTGACCAGCAGATTCTGCGAGAGGATCTCGTTGCATTTGAGCAGCAGCCAGGACTTCAGCATGATGCCGTGAAATTGCAGAAAGGGACTGTCGCTGAAGGCGAGCGCGCGGAAAAACGTGAAATTGATATGCGCCGCTTGTTGAACGAGATTGTAAAGCTGACGGAAGACATTGCTGAAGCGAATGGGATTGTCGCCGAATATATTCTTGCTGGAGAGATGATCGATGGCGGCGGGCAGGGAATCCGCGACCATGGATACGCCCATATAGGCGCAATGGTATTTTGAGGGCAGCGCCATGCGCTGCAAGATTTCCAAGCCGCGCCCGACCTGGCCGATCAAGATGCCCGGACCGTCAATCTCGAACTTGGTCAGCACCATGCTGCGCAGCACGTGCGTTTCCAGCCGTTCCCAGTTCCTGGTGCTGCTGTGAGGCACCGCGAAGATGGACAGCGAGCGCGGACCGTTGGCGGCGGGATCCACCTTGGCGATGACCGAATGATAATCGGCGTGGTAGGAATTATTGATCAGCCACTTCTGACCCTTGATGTGAAACTGCTTCTCACTCGGATTGTCGCTTGCCGGCGTCGCTTCGGTCCTGATGCTTAGCAAGTCGGTACCCGTGTGCTCCTCGGTCCAACTCAGCGTGAAGATCTTGCCCTTGAGTTTGGCTGCCAATTCGTATTCTTCGCCGGCTACCAGCATCATATAAGCCAGCCCGCTGGCGGCGCAGGCGGTCATGTAACTGGGGTTGTTGCGAAAGAGACGGGTGGCTTCCAGCATGGAGCCCATCAAGTTGAAGGTAGGATAGACGTTATCCAGCACAGCCTTCATGCCTCTGCGCAAGCGTCCGTAGTCGATGATGTCGCCGAAGTTCCGGTCTTTTACGATGTCCATGGTTCTTGGCAGAGTCCTATATGCAATCCAGCTATGCGAATGACGAAACGACCTTGCAAGATACGAGCGCCGCGCGCCCTCAGCTTGCTGATCCGCCTCGCTTGCCCAAGGCAGTCATTTTCCTATAGCGCCGCAGCAAAGGCTCGACGCGTCTTGCCAAGCGCAAGCGCTATGCCCGTCGAGCAGTTCAACCCTGCTCCGCAACCAGCGCGTCTTGACGAACGGAGAACTGTTCGACCAGATGATACAGGCGCAGCAAGAACTCGCGCGGTTTTTCAAATTTGCGCATGGGGCGCTGCCGCATCAATGTCAGGAAAGGCGTATTCAAGGCGCTCTCGCTGATGATCTGGTTGAATTGATTGACAAAGGCGTTGTATTGCATGATCACGGCATTGAGATACTCGTCTTCTTCTGTTGCTCGCCACATCTCGCAAGCAGCCAGCAAGGCTTCCATCCAATGGAGCATGGTACCCATTTTGTAACGGTGTTCCGGATCGGTGGTCAACTCGCGGGAGCTAAGTTCGTCAAAGAGCGATTGCATCGCCGCGACCACAGCGCGGGCATCAAGATCGATGGGCAGGTCGAGGTCCTCAATGTATCCGGCATAATCGAAGAAGTCGGGATTGCGCAGCTTGCGCGAGGGCGCGCGAATCTGGTCGCCGGCATTCGACATGGCGCTGCCCGCGCGCAAGATGGACAGGCGTTCTTCCACGTTGGCGCGGCGGGCCGCCCCCAGGTAGCGCTTCATATGTTTGGCGGTCATCAAGGTGTTGATGGTGTAGTGTCCGTCAAATACGGGCAGGACAAAAGAATCAATGGTGTTGCGCCCGATGACGGATTCCGCCAGAAATCCCTTGGAACCGACCACCAGCAGGTTCTGCCCCAGCAGTTCGTTCGCGCGCAGCAATAACCAGGACTTGAGCATGACGCCGTGGAATTGCAGGAAGCTGCCGGCGCTGAATGCCAGGGCGCGATAATAGATGAAATTGAGCACCGCGCCTTGCAGCACCAGGTTATACATCTGGCGCAGGACGTTGCTGAAATTGATCGGGTTTTCGTTGAAAATGCGTTTTTTGGACAAGTGCTCAATGCCGGCGGGTATGGCTTCGTTAATCAGATTGATACCGACGTAGGCGCACTGGTACTTGCTGGGCATGGCCATCCGCTGCAGGATTTGCAAGCCGTGGCCGGCCTTGCCCAAGAGCCGTCCGGGACCGTCAATATCGAAGGTGGTCAACACCATTCTGCGCAGTACGTGGGTCTCCAGGCGCTCCCAGTTCTTGCAACTGCTTTGCGGCACCAGGAAGATCGAAAGCGAACGCGGTCCGCTGGAATCCGGATCGATCTTGGCGACGATCGTGTGATAGTCGGCATGGTAGGAGTTATTGATCAGCCACTTTCGGCCCTTGATGTGGTAATCGGCGCAGTCAGGATCATCGTTGAGCGGCGTCGCGACGGTCGTCGCGCTTAAGAGGTCGGATCCGATCTCTTCTTCGGTCCAGCCCAGGGTGAACAAGCTGTCCTTCAGGTCTTCGGCGATCTCGTCTTCGCCAGCCGCGATAACTGTCATCCAAGCCAGCATGCTGGCGCCGGCGGCGATCATCAAGTCCGGTTCGTCGCCGTAAAGCTCGGTACCGACTTGAAGCGACTTGTGCATGTCGAAGTCGGGCAAAAGCGCGTCGTACAAGTGGCGGATCGACTCGCGCAACTTGTCAAAATCCACAATATCGCCGAATCTCGAATCGTTTATGAACATATAGAACAGTTCCAACTGATCGTTACCAGCGGGCTAGTATACGGTCATTTCCATTTCATAACAAGTTGGCGCCTGTCCGGCGCCATAAAGGAAAAATTTCACAAGCGTCTATGGCTTATAACACTTTGAAACTTGGCAAGCTACGAATTAAGCTCAATCAACCCCAGCCCGTCCCCTCCCCGAAGCATGATACTGTTGGCGAACTCGGTATCAAGGGGTTCATTTTATAATCTGTCTATCTGAGCCATGAAGAGCCAATAATGAGCTTAAAAGCTGCGCCGATTCCGCCAGTGCCAGAGTCAACCATCCGGGTCGCCAAACGATCATTTCCGAAAGGGAATGTCTACCTGCAGATGCGTGATACTTTGGATAGCATTTATCGGGATGATCAATTCGCGCATTTGTATCCGGTCGATGCTCAACCCGCTTACAGTCCTTGGCGTTTAGCCTTAGTGGTCGTAATGCAGTTTGCTGAGAATTTGCCGGATCGTCAAGCGGCGAATGCGTTCGGTCGCGCATTGATTGGAAATATGCTTTGAGTCGGTCCAAAGTACCGTTCTCAGCGCTTGGATCGTCAGAAAACTCAAGGGGATGCAAGTATGGAAACGAGCTTCCCCCGAAGGTCAGTGTCGCCGGTTAGTGTCTACGCTACCTACGCGCAGCGGCGGCTCGCCCAAATCATTCCCCTCAGTGCCCTCAGTAAATGCAAGTAAGTCGTGCGAATAATTCGATGAAATATAGAAAACTACAAAATAATCGAATCCCGTAGGGGCGACCAATCTGGTCGCCCGAAACCGCGCCATCGCATCGACGGGCGACATGATATGTCGCCCCTACACGCG
>DAOULD010000035.1:0-79945 GCA_034420635.1 Anaerolineae bacterium
GTCGCTGAGGATCCAGTTGACTGGCGTCGGTACTGACGGGCAAATACTCGGCATAAGAAGACAGGGCCAATTGACCGCCGTCCCGCTCAAACTGCTGCGCATCGCGGATATCATCCGTCTCCAAATCGTCATGATAAGCCCGATAGGTCCAGGGCAGGGCATAAAGCAGCATGATCACAGCTATCGACCCGACCATGACTGCTCGGCTTTTTCCCGAGGGCAAAGTCGACGCGATCATGAAGGCGCCTGCGCCCGATGCCAGCGCCAGCAGCAAGCTCGCCAAGCCCAGCAAACGCCAGGGAAACTGCGTAAAACCTATCAGCGGGATCGCCTCCCAAAACGGAGCCGAATGCGGCGTATTCATGAAGACCAGGCATAGCAGGATGATCCAGACCAGCAGCATCAGCGGGAGATATCGTCTGAATGCTGAGCGCGCGCTCAACAGCAATCCAATGGCGGACAGGATCAACTGCGGCCAGCCCAGGCTGATCGGAATCGCCTGGTTCTGATGTGTGGGATCGGCGGTATGCGGCCATGCCAATATCTCGTTCAGGGGGCGCAGATGCTGTTTAACATCGATATGGCTCAGTTGCTCGCTGATTAAAGCGAGCTTGATGGCATCCGCTTCCAAGAGCGCCGGCAGCCAGTAAAAAGCCGTTAAGACCAGCCCCAGCAGACCCGCCAGCGTCAAACGAAGGAAGACCTCGCGCCGTTCACTGCCGCGCCAGACCAGGAAGAGGCAATAGAGCGCCAGCAGCGCCGTCCCGTGCAAGGTGATCAGGGTGTGCAGGGGAATGAAAAGCGCGAATGCCGCGACAGACAGGACGAGGTCGCGGCGTCGCCCGCACCATGCCAGCCGCGTGAATCCGAGCATGACAAAGGGCAAAGCCGCCAATGCCGCCAATTCCGACGACGAGCCCCGCGTTAAACTGTCGAAGAGGAAGAATGGGGCGTATACGTATGCCAGCGCCGCCATCCAGCCGCCCAGATCCGAACCTGTCCATAAACGCCCGAGCAGGAAGATCCCCAGCGCAGCCAGCAGCGTGAAAATGACCATCGACAGCAGCCAACCTCCCACGAAGCTGGAACCAAGGCCGTGCAGCCAAGTCGCCGGAAAATAGGATAGCGGCGGAAAATAGTTGAAGAGCGGGGCGCCGTAGCCGTAGACCAGCCCCGAAGAGTAGCGCGGCCACAGCGGATGATCGACGCGCAGCGAATGATCCAGCGCCAGGCTCCGATACATCTGCAGCAGTCCATCGTCGGTGCGCGGCATGCGGTCGAGCATGAAAGGCTGTACCGCCAGCAGACAGACAGAGACGATGCCGAAGAGACACAGAAGAATTTGTGGGGGGCGTCTCGATAACAGGGATGCCATAGATGACGCGCATCAGGAAGTTCCAGCGGATTGCGCTTTACCTAACCTTTCAATGCGCCGACGGTCACTCCCTTTTGAATTTGATTTTGGAAGATAATATAGACTACCAACGTCGGAACCATAATGATTGTGAGAGCCGCGAACAAGGCTGACCAGTCACTCTTGTAGTATTGCTGGTGGAGCATGAAGGACAAACCCTGCGGCAGCACATAATTTTCGCGTTCAGTCATCAGTACCAGGGGCAGGATATATTGATTCCACATCCCCAGAAAATTGAAGATCGCCATGGTAACCAACCCGGGTTGTGCCAGGGGCAGCATCACTCGGAAGAATACCTGATATTCATTCGCTCCGTCAATCAGCGCGGCTTCGTGCAACTCGGAGGGAAGGGTCTTGAAAAACCCGGTTAGAAAAAAGATGGTGAATGGCAGCGAATAGGCGGTATAGACCAAGGTTAATCCGAGGAAAGTATTTAGTAGTTGCAGGTCCTTCGCCAGAAAAAAGAGCGGGACTAGAGCCATGAAGATCGGGAAAAGCATCCCCGCCATGAACATATAAAAGAGCGCGCGATTGCCGGGAAACTGAAAACGAGCCAGGATGTAGGCTGTCATCGACGATAAAGCCAAGGTCAAGACCAGACTGGGGATGACGACCCGCATGCTGTTTATAAAATACTGCCCGACGTGTACAGTGACCCAGGCGCGTTCGAAATTGTTCCATTGCAGCGCTTGCGGCGGCGCCCAAGGCTGGAAAAATATCTCCTGATCGGTTTTAAAGGAACTATACACCAGCCATATCATCGGCAGGATAACAAGGGCTGCCCAGAATATGAGGCTGATATTGACAAATGACTGGGTTGCCAATCTGCTCGAGCGAAGTCCCAACTTTGCCTCAGCCATTGTCAGTACTCCAGAGTTTCGCGCCGGGTTGCCCTCATCGTGAGGGCAGACAAGACAAAAGCCAAAAGGAACATGGCGACGGCAACAGCGGTCGCATAACCGAATTTCCCGCTCAGAAATGCGCGTTCATAGACATAGGTTGACAGAACATCCGTCGAGCGGTTTGGTCCACCCAGGGTCATCGTTTGGGTTATGGCAAACATGTTGGTCGCTCCGATTGCCAGGAAGACCAAGGCGGTGCGAATGGTATCCCACAACATTGGCAAGGTGATTTTCCAGAACAGATCCCAACGCGTGGCGCCATCAATGGTTGCCGCTTCGTAATAGGAAACCGGGATGGAGTCCATCCCGGCCATAAACAAAACTACATAAAAGCCCACCGCCTGCCAGACGACGACCGCGCCGACAGCAGGCAGAGCCAGATCGGGATTGCCCAGCCAGGCAATGGGTTCAGCCGCGCCAAAAAAACTGGTGATGCTGCTCAGGATGCCGATGGTCGGGTGGTAGATAAAGCTCCACAGCACGCCGATAGCGACCAGCGACATGACTTGAGGGAAGAAGAAAGCGATGCGATAGAATTTTCTGAAGCGCGCCCTGCCATGGGTAAGCAAGAAGGCCAGGTACAACGAGATGCCAATGGTGATGGCCGGGAGGAATACCAAATAGATGAGATTATGTTTCAGCGCATTCCAAAAAAGATCGTCGCCCAGCAGTTTTTCAAAGTTTGCCAGCCCGATGTAAGTTGGTTTGGGGGTGAGGCCGCGCCACTTCGTCAGGCTGTAGTACATCGCCTGCGCGTAGGGATAAACTACGAATACCGCAAACAGGGCGAGCGACGGCAGTGTGAAGGGAATGATGATATGATACTTTTTCTTTTTGAAGGCGGTCCACGTTGCGTTTGCGTTGTTTGTCATAGTTTGTTCATCGAAGGCTGAGGTGCCAGCAAGGACAGAAGAGGCCGCACACGAAGGACGGCCTCCTTTTATCGTCGTTTCCCGTCAAGAGGACGATTGGTGACCGGACTAAGCGTGCGTATACTTCGGAATGTCACCGTCGGCTTTCACTTCATCCGCAGTCGCCTGAACCGTTTCGGCAAATTGTTCCGGCGTTATGCGGTTTGTCAGCAGTTCGCCAGTGGCATTCTTCACCGCCGTCCACAGGTCGCTATACCAACCTCTGGACAGATAATTGAAACCGCCATTGGCCGCTTCAGCTACTTGCAATGCCGAGGTCAACGCCGAGCTGAGTTCAACGCCTTCGCTGCCACCGAAGACCGGCATGATGGCGCTGATTTGTTTTGCAAAGAACTGCGCGTTGGCTTTCGATAACATACAGCGCATGAACTCCATTCCGCCTACAACATTGGCTGCGTTTTTGGGGACGATGTAGGGTTCGCCGGGCCAGGCAACAACGGACGCATAGCTGCTCTCATCCGGTCCGGGCACTGGTTTGATGACCATGTCGAAGCCTTCGGGCGTCAACTCGCGCATTTCGTTTTCCAGCCAGGTGCCGCAGGGGATGAAGGCAGCATTGCCTTGCAGCCATTCGGCTTGCGATTCGGTATGCGTCAAGCCCTCGGTGCCGGGCAATATGTATCCGTTTGCCGCCAGTTGGTGCATCATGCTTACTGCCTGTAGCACTTCATCGCTCTTCCAGATATCGTCCACCAAATTATCAATATTCTTGATGGTCTCGATACCGCCAACTTTATAAACCAAGTGCATCAGACAGCCGAAGACCATGTATTGCGGGAATTTGCCCTGATAGGTCCATGGGGCGATGCCATCACTCTTGATGGTTTCGCACAGCGCCAGCATCCCATCCCAAGTCCGCGGATAGGCCCAGCCTTTCTCCTCAAACAGACTCTCGCTGTGCCAGACGCCGCTGACGGTGTAGGCGATGTTGAGATACAGTTGCCGCCCGTCAAACACGCCATCAGCTTGCGAGCTGGGGAAGAGCGTCTCGGCAAAGGTTTTACCGGGCGTATCCAGCGACGGCGCTCCCATCAAAGGCGCCAGATCCGCCAACTGATCGTCGGCGACCAGCGAATCCATAGGGATATGGAAGGCACCGCTGTTGTCAATGACATCGGGTGGATTGCCGCCGATGAAGCGCGGCCGCAGAATCTCGGAGACCTGTTGAATGCCTTCAACGGTCATTTCATTGTCCGGGTGTAACGCCCGGAAGATATCGGCGGCGTTATCAATATAAGTCCGCCCGAAACCGCCCTCAAAGAATACGCCCTCTACGGCCGTGCCTGCTTCCAATCCAAGTGGATTGACAGCTTCAGCCGCGACCTCAAAGGGCAAGTCGCTCTGCGCTAGGGCAACCGACGGGAGCAAATGGCCGCCGACTGCCGCGGCAGCCAAGGCGGTTGACGACTTCAAGAAGTCGCGTCTGGAAAACTGCTTGCTCATCATAACCTCCCAATTATGGCCATCCGAACTAGGTTATCAACAAGCCCGACACTGCTCATTGTATCCAATAGCAGCGAACAGCCACAAACATACTTGATCAACCTCGGACAAGTATATTATAAGACAAAACACCAAATAGATACAATTACAGTTTATTGCTTGGCCATCTCGCGTTCTTGCAAAGCCTCTTGGATCTCGAATATGGACCCGGCGTTTTCCGGCTTCGGCTCCGGGATGATCACCGGTAGGGCGTCCATCCGCGGACGCTTGACCGGTTCGCCGCGCAAAACCGTGCTGAGGTAGGCGTCATAATCGGGCGATCCAAGCAGGGGCCAGGAATCGATGGAGCAGTATTGGAAAAGCAACAATCGCCGTGGATTGGCGGAATGATTCGGGGCCGAGGCATGCAAGGCGCGCACATGATGGAGCGAGATGCCGCCCGCGCCGACCAGGCATTTTTCCACGCGATGGGGCGTGAAATCGGGGTCAGCCACCGCGCCGACAAAGACGCCGTTTTCGTGATGGCTGATCAAATCGGTTTTGTGCGAGCCCGGCACCATCAACATGCAGCCGTTCTCTTCGGTCATGGCGTCGATGGCAACGCCCACCGCCAGCAAATCGTCGTTGGTATGGGGATAAAATGCCCAATCCTGATGCCATTCCACCGCCGCGCCATGCCCGCCCGCTTTCATGTTGAGCTTGTTGCCGTTGAAGCGCACGCCTTTGCCGATCAACTGCTCGACGATGTCCAGGATGCCATCGTGGCGCAGGGTCTGATCATAGACTTCGTGATGATTGACAGGGTCTTTGATCCGGCGCAAACGAGGGTTGTCATGGCTATGATCCGGCTCCAGATCGAAGATGTCATCGTGCTCGCTGACAAAACGCGACCGTTCGATGAACTCGTCGGTCACGCGTTGCAGCGCGTCCAGTTCATCGGCGCTGAGCACGTTCTCGACCGTCAGGTATCCGTTCTCGTGATAAAAGGTGATTTCTTCTTGGCTTAACATCGACTTTTGTCCCTCGTTTCAATTTGTCCCAGAGTATGGAGTATTTGCCCGTGGCTGTCAACATTGATAGCAAAGTTGTACGGACCAATCGCAGCGACCGGCATGATGCGAAGTTGGACACAGTATTAACCACCGAGGGCGCCGAGAACACCGAGAACAGCAAAAAACTCCGTGTCCTCCGAGTCTTTGTGGTGAAAGTATAGATTGAAGCGATTGCCCTGCAAAGTTGTCGCTGCCGGCAGATGCAATAGTCAGAACACTCTATCCGCGCTCCCGCGCTTCAATCTGATCGCGCATCCGTTCCATCAGGTCGACGCCCATCTGCCGGCAGAGGTCAATCATGTCGATGGGCACCCAATTTTCAATCAGGTAGTCGCCCTCGCGCTTCCACCAGTCGAAGTCACGCAGGGTCAGCAGCTTGCCCGTGGCCGGGATGCCGGCGTACTCGCCGTGATGGCGGGAGAATACCGTATCCCAGATACCGCCGCAGACGTATTTGCCCTCGCCGATGCGCCCCATGATGCGCCCGCTGCCTTCGCGGCTGAGGTTGCGATCGCCGAAGCCATGCAGCCAGGGCCGTTGATGGAAATCCTCAAACTCTTCCAGGCTGAAGCAAGCGCCAATGCCGCTGGGTCCGTACCACTTCATATCCCGGCGCCAGTACTTGTCCTGTTCCATGGCGCGCATATCGTCGCCGTCGCGGCTACGAACATAACGCCGCAAACCGCGCCCCATCGCTTGTACTAATTGGGCGCTCTTCCGCGATTCAAGCGGATCGCATTCGGTTAAGAGGATGCCGTCTTTAGCGACCGGTCCCGGCACTTTGCCGCCTTCGGCGCCAAAGGCTGGCGGCAAAACTTGATAGCCCGCCCCCCGCATCACAGCCAATACGTCCAATTGAATATAACTCTCGGCGATTTTGCCATCGCGCATGACGTAAAAGAGGCCAAACCAGATATTGGTCTTTCTCCCGGTAGCGGGGATGCCCAGCCAATCATTGACGAAGCTGCCTGTCAAATAGCCGCAGCCAGATACCCATTGCTCGCCCGCCGTTGTCGCGTAGAGTTTGGAGCCTTCGTCTATGCCGCCCATGAAGACGTAAGGCTTGTGCTTGAGATCAGGAAAGGCGCGCAGCAGCGGCAGCCAAAACTCCGAGATCGAGGCCTCGACGCCGACGATGCGGTCGATCGGCGCGGAGACGTTCCAGTCGACATCGTCGTGAACCGCAGCGCGAATGACATCTGGCAGGTTCTCGATGCCGACATGATTGAGTTTCTGCCAGAAGTCCCACACAACTTCCTTGTTAATCTGGTTTTGCTGATTCGACATATTCTCCTCGTTTGACCCTTTGTCCTTTTCCCGTCACTCCAAAGAAGCTGGCGCGGCAGCCCGTTCGGCGAGGACGTCCGCGCCTGCCTTTAGCGCCGCGGTGATCTTGTCCACGTCATAGACGCAGCCCGCCCAGACGCCGCCGCTGGCTGCCTGCAGCGCCGCCCATAGGCGCGTATCCGCCGGCAGATCCGGATGGGGCGCCAAAGCCGGATGGGGCTGGCGCTCCTTCAGGAGTTCGGCTGCCGCGTCCGGCGACAAAGCGCCATTCCCCGCGCCCACCAGATTAACCGCGCCGCTTAAGGTCACGCGGTCGATCTGGATATCGATCAAGTCGCCGTCGCGCAGCTTGCCGATGGCGCCGCCCGCCAGCGCCTCGGGACCGACATGCCCGATGCAGGCGCCGGTCGAGACGCCGGAAAAACGCGCATCGGTTATGATCGGCACCTGCTTGCCCCAGGGGATGAACTTCAGAGCCGAGGTTAGCTGATAGGTTTCTTCCATGCCGGTCCCGGCCGGACCCACGCCGACCAAGACCAGCACGTCGCCGGCGCGGATGCGATCCTCATCCAAGCCCTTGACCGCGCGGATGGCGGCGCGCTCCGAGGTAAAGACGCGCGCGGGCCCGCGATGACGGTAGACGCCGTCGGCATCGACGACGCTTGGGTCGATGGCGGTGGCTTTAATCACCGAACCTTGCGGCGCGATGTTGCCAACTGGGAAGACCACCGTGCTCGTCAGACCGCGCTGCCGCGCTTGATCCGCCGACATGATCACATCGTCCGGATCGACGCCATCACTGCTCCGCAAGCGCTCGCGAGCGAAGTGCCGCCGGTCGCTATCGCGCCACCAATCGAGCGCCGTATCGAGCGCCTCGCCCGTGACTGTCAGCGCGTCCCCGTTGAGCAAACCCATATCGCGCAGGTGCAGCATCACCTCGGGCACGGCGCCCGCCATGTAAACCTGCACCGTCGGATGATTGCGCGGACCATTGGGCAGCGCGTCGACCAAACGCGGCGTACTGCGGTTGATGCGGATCCAATCCTCGACGCTCGGCGGTTTCAAGCCGGCCGCGTGCGCGATCGCCGGGATATGCAAGAGCAGATTGGTCGAGCCGCCGAATGCCGAATGCAGCAACATGGCATTTTCCAGCGCGGCGGGACTCAGGATGTCGGCCAG
This sequence comes from Anaerolineae bacterium, assembly GCA_034420635.1. Lineage (GTDB taxonomy): Bacteria > Chloroflexota > Anaerolineae > Aggregatilineales > Phototrophicaceae > UBA6055. The sequence goes on from DAOULD010000035.1 coordinate 8,210, forward strand.
CGTAAGGCTTTTCGCCTTTAATGCGAGCAGCGCCAATGCCGAGCGCCGCGCGATATCGAGCCAGACTGGCTCGCCCGATGGCGCCAGAGCGCTATGCGGCAAACACAGCCCCAGCGCCTCCGCCACGACTTGCGCCGTGGCGGCCGTGCCCAGGAACTGACAGCCGCCGCCCGAGGACCCGCAGGCTTTGCAGCCCATCTCGGCGGCGTAATCGACATTAATCAAGCCGTGGGCGAAGCGCGCGCCGATGGTCTGCACCGTTCCGGCGTCTTCCGCGCCTTCGGCCGGCAAGGTCACGCCGCCGGGCACGATGATGCCGGGCAGATCGCCGCAGCCCGCCAGTGCGATTAACGTGGCTGGCAGGCCCTTGTCGCAAGTGGCGATGCCCATCACGCCGTCTCGCGTGGGCAGGGAGCGGATCAAGCGGCGCATCACGACCGCGGCATCATTGCGATAGGGCAGGCTGTCCATCATACCGCTGGTGCCTTGCGAGCGTCCGTCGCAGGGATCGGAACAATAGACCGCGAAGGGAATGGCGCTCTTGCTGCGCAGCGTCTCGGCGGCTGTGCGGGCCAGCAAGCCGATCTCCCAATGCCCGGTGTGATAGCCGAGCGCGACCGGCGCGCCGTCCTCGGCTCGCAGACCGCCTTGCGTGCTCACGATCACGTACTGCTCGCGATTGACCTCTTCCGGGTGCCAGCCCATAGCCACATTCTGCGTCATGGCAAAGAGATTGCCACTGGCCTCGTCAAGCAGCATGTCCGCATCCAGCGGCAACTTGCCGTCTCTGCCCTGCCCGCGCGTGCGGGTCGTCTTCAGCAATTCCGCGCCGCCGTAGATTTCAGCTTGCATATTCGCGCCCCCCAAATCCGATAAATCCGCTGTGTTCTCAGTGTCCTCGGTGGTTAAAATATCTGTATCATATCTATCAAGCAGGGCAGATTATGGCACAGAAGCGATTTTCAAATCAAACCGTCATCGTCACCGGCGCTGGCGAAGGCATTGGCTATGAAGTGGCGCGGCAGTTCTGTCAAGAGGGCGCTGCCGCCCTGCTCAACGACATCCGGCCCGAGCGCGCGCAAGCCGCCGCCGAGAGCATCAGCGTGGAAACGGGCGCGCCTTGCATGGCCGCAGCCGGTGATGTGGCGGATGTTGACTTCGTTCGCGGTCTGGTCGACACTGCAGTAGGGACATTCGGCGGATTAAGCGTCTGCGTCTGCAATGCCGGGTTGACCTCCTGGGGCGACTTTTTTGAGTATCAACCGGCCGATTTCGAGCGCGTGGTTAGCGTCAACCTGCGCGGGAGCTACTTTCTGGCGCAAGCCGCCGCCCGTCAATTCCGCCTGCAGGGCCAGGGCGGGCGCATCGTACTCATGTCTTCGGTGACCGGGCACCGCGCCGTGCCTTACCTCAGCGCCTACGGCATGACCAAAGCCGCGCTGGAAATGTTGGCGCGGAACCTGGTGCTGGAATTGAGCGGGCACGGCATCACCATCAACTGCGTGGCGCCCGGCGCCGTTCTCACCCCGCGCAACCTTAGCGACGATCCGGACTATGAAGAACGCTGGGCGAATTTGATCCCGGTCGGGCAAGCTATCCAAACCGAAGACATCGCCAATGCCGTCCTCTTTCTCGCGTCACCGGCGGCGAGTAAAATCACGGGACAGGCAATCGTCGTGGACGGCGGCTGGACTAGCACCAGCCCCATACCCAACATGGATTACGGGAAAGACTATCGGAACTAGCTCGTTTCGTGCGAAGTTCTGAACTGAAGGGACTACGAGGCCACTTGATGGGCACTGTCCTTCGCTTCTGATTTGCGCCGGCGCCCGCGCAGAATATCGCTCAGGAACCAGCCCAAGCCGATCAATGCCAGGCCCGCGCCGCCAACCACCATCATATCGCGCTGGTCAGCCAGCAGGCGCCGCCGCTCGAGGTCCGAAGCCATCAAGCCATGCGCCTGGCTCTTGCTCTCGATGGCAACTTCTCCGCCCTCTTCGTGGATCTGCGCCGCTTGATTGCTCGACAATTGATTCGCCAGGTCAAAGTAACGCCAGCCACCCAGGGCCGCCATCAGGATGCCCAATACAATCGCCGTGAAGAGCAGGCGGTCAATTATTCCGGTATAGATTAAGTTGCGCATTTGCTCTACCTGCAAAGCCCTTGTTGCCGAATGATGTACGAAAAACTACAATAGGCAGTCGATAGAATCGGGGACATTGTACGAAAGATGCCTATGACAAGCAACATGGTAAATGTCGGGATGGTCGGGACCAGTTGGTGGGCGGATGCCATGCACCTGCCCGCGCTTGACAGCCACCCCGATGCTCGAACGCTGGCAATCTGCGGGCGCAACCGGGAAAACGCGCAAAAGATGGCGGAGATTTGGAAGATACCGGGTGTGTATACCGATTACCGGGACATGATCAACAATGCCGATCTCGACGCCATCGTTATTTCGACGCCCAACGATTCGCATTATCCCATCACCATGGCGGCGTTTGACGCGGGCTTGCACGTACTCTGTGAAAAGCCCATCGCCATGACTTATGCGGGCGCGCGGGAAATGGCCGACCTGGCGCAGCGGAAGAATCTCAAAACCTTGGTGCCCTTCACCTACAGCTTTATGCCGACGGCGCGCTACCTCAAGGAGTTGATCGATAGCGGCTATCTGGGCGCGCCCTATCATCTCAACATGCGCTACTACAGCGGTTATGCCCGTGAAGGCGACTATATCTGGCGCCTCGACCGCAAGGTCGCAGGCAGCGGCGTCGTCGGCGATTTGGGATCGCATTTCATGTACCTGGCGGAATGGTTTTATGGCGAGATCAGCGCTATCACCTGCCGCCTGACAAGCATCGTCCCGCGCCCGCCAGTCGATCCGCAAGGCGAGCCTTACGATCTCTTGGACGACAGTTGCCTGCTTGCCGCCGAGTTCGCCAACGGCGCCGTTGGCATGATCCACTGTACCGCCCTCTGTTACGAGGGTACGCCCTTCGGTCAAACGCACCATATGGACTTCCACGGTTCGGACGGCACGCTCTACAGCTACACGGACTGGGATAAGATCCAGCAAGTCAGAGGCGCGCGCTCCGGCCAGGGCATACCGGGCGAATTGCCGATTCCCGACCATATCTGGGGGGAGGCTCGCCGCGATACCGTTCACAATACCTATCGCGATATGTTCCGCCGCGAAGATTTCATGATTCGCGGCTTCATCAACGGTATCCTTGATGACAGCGATTTGACGCCGAATTTCCAGCACGGCGCGCGTATCCAGCGCCTGATCAGCGCCGCGGTCAAGAGTCACGAGACGGGTGCGCGGGTCGAGGTTGAATCGATCACTGAATGAGGGCGGTGAAATGCGTCCCGCGCAGCTGTCCCGTCGCAGTTGTATGATCTTGGCATCGTTCAAAGCGCGTAGTGTGACCGGCTCTTGTCGTCATGCGACGATGAATGCAGTTCAATAAGCGAACATGCGCAGAATCAGTGACCTGAGAGTTTGGAGGAGAATATGAAAAGCGCAGCACTGTTAGTCCGCTATTTCCAGCCCGAAAGCGGCGCGCGGCTCGGCTTGTCCATTGACGGCACGATCCACGATGTGAGTCACCGCTACCCATCGCTGGCTGCCTGGTTCCGGGCATCATGCGGCAAGGTCGACAGCGCTATCGCCGATGTGCAGGCCGCGGCGGCTGAATCGCAAATCAGCTTTCCCGCCAGCGCGCTGGACAACGCGCCGTCGCCGGATACGGCGCACTGGCTGCCGCCCGTCGACGAACAGGAAGTCTGGGCGGCCGGCGTGACCTATTTGGACAGCCGCAAAGCCCGGCAGGAAGAAGCCGTCGATGGCGGCGATGTCTACGCCCGCGTTTATGTGGCCGAGCGCCCGGAAATCTTCTATAAGGCTTCGCTGAAAAACACCGTCGGACCCTTCGGCAAGGTTGGCATCCGCCGCGATTCAAGCTGGAATGTACCCGAACCCGAGCTCGGTCTGGTCGTCAATCCCGCCATGGAGATGGTCGGCTTCACCATCGGCAACGATATGAGCAGTCGGGAGATAGAAGGCGAAAACCCGCTCTATCTGCCACAGGCGAAAGTCTACACGGCATCTTGCGCGCTCGGTCCCGGTATCTTGCTCGCGCCGTCGGAGCAATGGCTCGATACCACCATACGCCTGTCGATCGGCCGCGGCGGCGCCGAAGTCTTCAGCGGTTCCATCTCCACCGATCAGATCAAACGCAGCATTCCCGAACTGATCGATTATCTGGGACGCAGCAATAGCTATCCGGCCGGGGCTATTCTGTTGACCGGTACAGCCATCGTGCCGCCGGTTGAATTCACTTTGCGGCCGGATGATGTCGTCAGCATCAGCATCGACGGCATCGGCAGGCTGGAGAATCGGGTGATTGAGGTCTGAGATGGCTCGTCACGCGGAACTGGACGAGCGAAGAGCCATAATCGGAGGGATCTCATGAAAATCACCGCGATAGAAACCTTGCAATGGAAGGCATATCCGCGCTTGATGACGGTGCGCGTCTATACCGACAGCGGTATCGTCGGTCTCGGCGAAACCGTCGACAAGATCCCCGGCGCCAAGGCGGCTTTGCACGGCACTATTGCGCCCCTCGTCCTGGGCCAAGACCCGCTTGATATTGAAGGACTCTGGCGCTTTGTGATGGACAACATCATGTATAACGGCTATGCCGGCGCCGAGACGCGCGCCCTCTCCGCATTTGAGGTCGCGCTCTGGGACATCATGGGCAAAGTCTATGGCGCGCCGCTTTATCATTTGCTGGGCGGCAAAACACGGGAGGAAATTCCAACATACAACACCTGCATTGGCTTCGGCCGCTGCCAAGATTACGCCGCCTGGCACGAAGACGCCGGCGCCTTGGCGCAGAGCCTGCTCGACGACGAAATTTACGCTATGAAAATCTGGCCCTTCGATCAGTTCAGCGAGCGCAGTTTCGGTCAGCGAATCACGAAAGCCGAGATCGAAAAAGGACTGGTCCCGGTCAAACAGATTCGTGATGCGGTCGGCGATCGTATGGACATTGGCGTCGAATTCCATTTTCGCTGGAACCGCGTCAGCATGGAGCGCATCGCCCGCGCGCTCGAACCCTACAATATTCTTTTCCTCGAGGAGGTCCTGCCGCCGGTCTATCCCGACGAAATCAAAGCGCTCTCCCGGAAGACCAGCATCCCCATCGTCGGCTCCGAGCTGCTGCTGACTCGCTGGCAATACCGCGAATGGCTGGAGAAACACATCTGGCAGATCCTGATGACCGATGCCGTCTGGAACGGGGGTATCGCCGAAACGCGCAAGATCGCCAACCTGGCGGAGACATTCGGCGTGCCCATCGTCTTGCATAATATCGCTGGCGCGATCTGCCACGCCGCTTGCATGCACCTCGGCGCGCATATCCCCAACTTGTATTACGTGGAGTCGGTACGCGCATTCTACAAGGAATACTTTGGCGTTTTGACCGATTTCACGCCGGTCGTCCGCGATGGTCACCTGGATATCCCCGCGGGACCCGGCTTGGGAGTCAACCTGCTTGATTCGGCGCTCGAAAGAGATGACCTCGCACGACAGGTCTCCGACGGTCCGGGTTTGGCAAAAGGACGCCGCGCGATGGGCGATCACTGGGCGGTGGAAAATATCCGCTGATCCCGGAACCAGGCCGCCGTCTCGCGGTAGAGTATCCTTTTCGGTTGAAACAGAAACCTTAACCACCGAGGGGCGCGTAGGTCGTGTAGACACTGACCGCCGACACCGAGAGCACCGAGAATATTCTACAGTATCGTTGCTCTTCGTGCTCTTTGCGCATTTTCAGTGAAATGAATTACTTTAATATCAACCGATTTCGATACAGTAACCTTGCTTTTCTCTGTGTACTCGGTACCCCCGATGCTTAGAATGAATATTAACTGACTTCGACACACTACCAAAACAGCGGCGTTTGAAATATACGAAATCTGCGTTATAATACCGACCACTTGGCTGGGCGCGGCGTGGAAGGGCTGCGCGTCGGTCATTTGAAACTGGTCTCAACAGGCGAATTGCCTGAGACACTGTGACCATTACGTTTATTTGGAGGAGTTTCGTTATGAGAAAGCTAGTTCGTTCAATCCCTGTGCTGCTTTTGGCGCTAGGTGTCATGCTCGCCGCTATTGGCGGCGTTGGCGCGCAGGACCAACTGACCTTCAGCATTGTGTCGCATGGCGGCGTCGGCAATCCCTTCTGGATCGTCGTCATCAAAGGAATGGAAGATGCCTGCGCTTTGCTGAACGCGGACTGCGCCTGGCTGTCGGATCCGGTTGACAATATCGATGATATGGCCGGCTACTGGGACGATGCCTTGGCCCGCAACAACGATGGTATCGGCACCACTGTCCCCAATCCGGAGGTTATCCGCGACGGCGTGAACCGCGCTGCCGAAGCCGGCATCCCCGTTATCGTACTGAACACCGCTGATCCCAATGCAGGCACGCCGGACGCGCTGCCGACGCTCTTCTACATCGGCGCCAACGAGTTCCTCGGCGGCCGTTCCAACGCCAACGCTGTTCTCGATGCGGCTGATGCCGCGGGTGTCGAGATTACCGGGGGCGTCTGCCCGATTCAGGAAGTTGGGCACAGTGGTCTGGAAGCCCGTTGCGCGGGCGTCCGCTCTGTCTTGGAAGAAGCGGGCATCCCGCTTGATGGCTTGACTATCAACAACGATGTGACCGCATCCGCCGGTATCCTGGCCGATTACTTCAGCGCCAACCCGGATACCAACGCCATCTTCGTGCTGGGTCCGAACCCGTCGAGCTCCCTGAATCTCTATATCCAGGAAGCCGGGGTCATGGCGGGTGAATTGTTCGCGACCACCCACGACACCAGCGCCGAGATCTACGAGATGATCCAAAGCGGCTACCTGGTCCAGGCGATCGATCAGCAACCTTACCTGCAAGGTTTTGAGACGATCATGTGGCTCTACCTGAACAGCCAGTTCGCGCTTGCGCCGGGCGGCGACATTCTGACCGGTCCTGGCGTGATCGACGGCAGCAACGTTGATGCCATTATCGAACTGACCGCACAAGGTTATCGTTAAGCCGAAAACGGCATTCGTAATGGGTGGGAAGAACATTCCCACCCATTTCTTTGTAACCTCTTTAGAGTAAGTTTCACCCTTTCTACGTATCGGCCGCTTCGGGCTGATATGGACTCCCAATAAATTCTTAGTCGAATTCGAGAAACAGCTTATGATGCAAGCATATTTAGACGGCAAACGAGAAGCCTTCAATATCGGCACGCTCGTTGCAGGCTTGATATTTGGCTTTGCCATCCTGGGGTTCTTGATTGCATATGGAGTCGCTTTCGGCTGGGTTCCCTTAGGCGAGCGGATCGACATTCTTCGCAGCAACCTGAACGCCATCGAACATATCGTCATAGTCGCCGCTTTGGTATACGCGGCCTGCTGCCTGCGAACCGCTTATGGCCTCTTCCAGCGCGAACAGTCAAGCCTGCGCTGGTCACAGTGGATGTATTTCATCACCATCATGATTGGCGGCGCTATCCTTCTAAGCGTCATCATTCCGGTTGGGTTGAAGTTTTCGCTGCTGCTCGGCCAGGAAATTGACCTGCGCACCGTCATTAATGAAGATCCAAACATCAGCGGCTTGGCGCCCGTCGCTCTGTCAATCGGCGAGGCCTTGATCAGCGTCAGTCTGTTCGTGGTGGGGCTGCTCGCTTTGCTGTCGCTACTGGTTTTTTTGATTCCACCGCTGGATTTTTTGCGGCATACAGAAGGCATCCGCCTGATTGTCACGCCCCCGCGCAAATTTGTCGTCGCGATTCTCATCGTTTTGGGTTTAGGGATCGTTGGCGTGTTGATCGCGGGAACCTTCGTGGTGCCGCTCTATCCGGGAATCACAACCATCCGCGATGTGGAAAATCATCGCTTGCTGGCCGGTTTCCTTTTCTTCTTGCCGGGGCTATTCGGTTATCGAGTGGCGCGCCAGGTTGAAGAACAGTCGGACGAATTGCGCCGGGCGATCGCTTTGACCCCGGGCAAATACATCCGCGCCAACCTGGCCAAGTCGCCGAGTGCCGGCGCCATCATCGGCTTCATCGCCATCTTTATGGCATTCACCATGGCCACCGATCTCTTCCTGGAACCGAGTTCAGTCGCATCTTTCCTCAGTAACGTCGCAACCAAGGGTGTTATCGCCATTGGCGTCACCTACCTGATGATTTCCGGGGAGTTCGACTTGTCGGTCGGTTCAATCTTGGGTGTCACTGCGCTGTCATTCATGAATTTTATGACCCATGGCGCGCCCGTATTCGGCGTGATGGAACCGGTCCCGGCCGCCATGCTAGCCGTCTTCATGGCTTTCGTGCTGGGCGCCATCAACGGCGTTTTGCTGATCAGCACTCGAATACCTTCCTTTATCGTCACCCTTGGGACGATGCTGGCCTTCCGAGCCATCACGCTGGTCGCGATCGCAGGTGGTCGCATTCTGCGCTATAGCGACCATCATGAATCGCTGCCGGTGATTGGCATCAGCAATATTGTCTTTCTGGCGCTCGTCGTTGTCGGCTTGGGGATGGTCGCATTTACCGCCTACCGCGTCTTGCCGTTCTTGTATCGCGGAGCAATGCATGCCTGGTCGATCCGAGAGGATAACGGCGACTTCGGCACTACCGGCGCCATCATGCGAGCGGTTGTGGCTTTGCTGGTGCTTTTCATTTTGGTGGTGGCAGTCGTCTGGCTGGTTGCCGTCTTTTCCTACCACGCCAGTTCCGGCGGCGGAGACATCGTGGAAGTTGGCTATTTCGACCTCTTCAACGGGCGCGTTCTGGCAATCGGCTCGGAGGGCGATTTCTTCCACATGCAGATCCCGCGGAACGCCAATGTGCGCCTGGCAATCGTCTGGTGGTTCATATTTGTGGTGATCTTCCATGTCATCCTCACCAATACGTCCTTTGGCAACAGCATTTTTGCCACCGGCGGCAATGAGGGCGCTGCGCGCGCTCAAGGTGTCAACGTCGACCGAGTCAAGATGCAAAACTTCGTCATTGTGGCTATGTTAACGGGCATAGCCGCCATCTACGAGACCGCGCGAAATCCCGGCGTGGATCCGCTAAAAGGCACCGGTTGGGAATTGGAAGTTATCGCTATGACCGTGATCGGCGGCGCGCTGCTTACCGGTGGATACGGTAGCGTTGTCGGCTCGCTGCTCGGGGCGCTGATTTTCGGTATGCTGCAAACAGGGCTGGTGCTGGTCGGCATCGAGTCCCGTCTCTTCAGCGGCACCATCGGCGTCATCATCATCGCAGCTGTGATTCTAAACACCTTGGTCCGCGGCGCGCGCCAGAATTAGGGAGCGTGAAACATGCAATACGAGCAAAAGAACAGCGACGCATTGGTGGATATGATCGATATCCACAAGCACTTCGGTAGCGTGCAGGTCTTGCGCGGCATCGACTTCCATGTAGATCGCCAGGAAATCGTCGGCTTGCTGGGGGATAACGGCGCCGGCAAATCGACGCTGATCAAAGTGCTGACGGGCTTCCACAGTTTGACGCGCGGCCAGATCTTCTTCGATAACGAAGCCGTGAACATTGAATCGCCGCATGACGCGCGCGAGCTGGGCATCGAGACGGTGCACCAGGATCTCGCGCTGGTGCCTTTGATGAGCATCGCGCGCAATTTCTGGCTGGGGCAAGAGCCCACTTACGAGGTTGGTCCTTTCAAATTCCTGGACAAGAAAATGATGGCCAGCGAGTCGATACAAGCCCTGGCTGATGTCGGTATCCACATCCGCGATTCGGAGGAAACGGTCGGTACCATGTCCGGTGGCGAGCGGCAGTCAATCGCGATCGGCCGAGCCGTCTATTTCGGCAAGAAGCTATTGATCCTGGACGAACCCACCTCGGCACTGTCCGTGGGCGAGACGCAAAAGGTGCTGGACTATACCATCGCCGCCAAAGAAAAAGGCATGAGCGTCATCTTCATCACCCACAATATCCGTCACGTATATGAGGTGGCGGACCGCTTTACCATCATCGAGCGCGGACACAAGCTGGGCGACTTCCACAAGAGCGAAGTGAGCGAAAACGAAGTGGCCGATATGATCGTCACGGGTCAGATTCCCGAGCGCCTGCGCCTGTACGAAGAGGAAGAAGAGGGCGGGGATTAGCCATGAGACCAAATCCGCAGCACCAGTTTCGATTATTGGCGCTGGCGTTGATCGCTACGCTGGTATTCGCCGCCTGCCGTCCGGTGGACACGCTCGATATCACGCCGACGCCGACGCCGACGCCGGAACCGACCGCGACGCCTTCGCCGACACCACCGCCGGCCGACTTTGTAGATCCCTACGAGGTCAATTTGAGCCTCATGGAACGTCTGATTGAGTTGCTGCCCAACCCGCTGCCCGCGGGCGAAGAAGAATGGAAGCGGAACTTTGAAGTCGGCAACGAGGGTGTGAAGAACATCCGCGGTGTCCGCAGACCTTCCGTCGGCAAGGAGATCTATTATTACACCCAGCAAGGCAGCAAGATGAGCCTGAACTTCGCTGTCTTCCCGGACGCGGAAGGGGCTATCGCGGAGTTCAACCGCAAGCAAGACCTGCGGTCGTCGCTGGTAAACCTTGAAGAGGACGATTCATTCCCGACGCCCAACCTCATCGGCGCTGGCTTGTACGGTTCATTCGGGCTCTTCCAGATCGACAATTACTTCATCGAGGTCTTTGTCGAGATCTTCACCACCTCGACCAGCCCGATGACGCCGCTCTCGCGCCAGGCCATCCGTTTCTTCGAAGATAATCGCAGCAGCTTTGAAGCCGCTGACAGCAAGGCCTCGTTGGACGCCGGCTCCGTCGACGTCCTCGAGGCGGTTCTTAATAACATGCCAAATGAGATTATTACCACAACGCAATGGAAACGCGATTATTCCCGCTTTGACAATGGCGTGGACAATCCGCGCAATATACAGAATGGCCGCGCCATCCGCGTCGCTTATATCGACCAGATGGCGAACAACTTTCAGATGACATTCGGTCAATTTGACAGCGCCGCTGACGCCATGGCGCACTACGAAAAAATCAAAGGCATCCGCGAAGGCATCGAAGACGAGAACTCGATAGAAGATTTCCCCAAACCGCATGTGCTCGGCCGCGGACTTTACGGATCGGTCGCGCTCTTTGTCATGGACGAATTCTTCCTCGAGGTCTTGATGGAACGCGCGCCCGGCACCAGCGCCAACCCCACCGAGGCGATCGCCCGAAAGGCTTTGGCAATACTCGACGCGGCGCGCGGCCAATAAGGTTCGTAGCATCTAAGCGCATTGCAATAGCCGACGGCTGTTTCTTGTCTGTGGCGTCAGTTTCACGGCGGCCTTCGGCTGTGCTATAATCCCCCCAAATCATGCAAAGGAGCGATCCATGCAAGCGCTTTCCAGATACCGTCGCTGGCAACTATGGGCGATGGAAAAGAACCCGGTAAACATTGAACAAGTCGTCACGAGCATCACCGACCCCAGCGCCTTCGACCGGCGCGACGGCGGCGACGGCTGGACGATATCCGAAGTCCTCGGTCACCTGTTCGATGTCGATTCCTACTTCCTGAAACGCGCCCGCGCCCTGGCCGAGGGCAGCGAACTTCCGCCTTCGTCAGGCAAAAGCCCGGACGAAAGGGTCATAGAAGCCGGCTACGCCGAACAAGACGCGCTGGATCTATTGAGAAAGTGGAAGGGTGTCCGGGCGCCCTATCACGCGCTTCTGGCCTCCTTGCCCGAAGACGACGCGGCGCTCTGGGAGCGCCCGGGGCGCGACGCCGACGGCGGCGGCTTCACGCTCAACGACCAGTTGGTGCTAACTGCCTACCACGACTGTGATCACCTGCATCAGATCGTGAAGATTATTCGAGGTTGATCCTTTTGAGCAAGGTCTTGCAAGCTTGCCCGGAGCATTCGCTGGCGCCCCCGCTGGATTGTCTCACTGCAAAATCAACCGCGACAAATGGGGTCGATTCTTTGCTCTTGGCATCCAAATGGGGGCGCGATTGACATGCGCCAGCCGCCCGCGCCCTTGCCCGAACGCATCCGTCCGCGCGACCTGTCCGGCTTCATTGGCCAGGGGCATCTGGTCGGCGTCGACAAACCGCTTTACCGCGTCCTGCAGGGGCGGACCATCCCCAGCATGATCTTCTGGGGTCCGCCGGGCGTCGGCAAGACCACGCTCGCCCGCATGATCGCCGCTGTCGCGGACAAGCCCTTTTACAATCTCTCCGCGGTCTCCGCCGGAAAAGCGGAATTGCGTCAGATCGTCGAAACGGTCAGAGCGCCGGGCAAGAACGCCAAGGCGCAGATGGCGCTCTTTGACGCAGCCGACCAGGACGAGCCGCCCGCGGGCGTCATCCTGTTTCTGGACGAGATCCACCGCTTCAACAAAGCCCAACAAGATTACCTGCTGCCCTATGTCGAGGACGGCACCATCATCCTCATCGGCGCCACCACCGAGAATCCCAGCTTTGAAGTCATTTCGGCGCTGCTGTCGCGTATGCAGATCTTCACGCTCAATCCGCTGACGCAGGAGGAGATTGAGCGGATCATCGCCCGGGGAACCGCCGCGCTGGGCGTCGCAATTGAGGGGGACGCCGTCCATTTTCTGGCGAATTACGCCAATGGCGATGCCCGCGCCGCGCTGAATCTGTTGGAGAATGCCGCGCGGTTATACAGCGAAAGGCGCATCAGCGTCGAGCATTTGCGCGAGACTTTGCAATCCAAGCACTTGCGCTATGACAAAACCGGCGAGGAACACTACAACACCATCAGCGCCTTCATCAAGAGCATGCGCGCGGGGGATGTCGATGCCGCGCTCTATTACATGGCGCGCATGGTCGACAGCGGTGAAGATCCCAAGTTCATCGCCCGCCGCATGGTCATCTTCGCCAGCGAAGATATCGGCATGGCCGATTCGTCGGCGCTGACCGTGGCTAATGAAGTCTTCCGCGCCGTTGAGACCATCGGCTTGCCCGAGTGCCAATTCAACCTGGCGCATGGCGTCGTCTATCTCGCTTGCGCGACCAAGAACCGCGCCGCCGGGGACGCCTATTTCATCGCCCTGGACGATGTCAAGGAACGCGGGAACTTGCCCATCCCGCTGCATATCCGCAACGCGCCCACGCAATTGATGAAGGAACTGGGTTACGGCGAAGGCTACCGAGCTTATACCGACGAGAGCATGTTGCCGGAAGCGATCAAGGGAAAGCGATATTACCGGCAACAGCGTTGACAGCGTCTTTTGGCCAGCGTCGCCGCACAAAGGATTATGTCGAAAATGAACATCCTTTTGATCACCTCCGACCAGCAGCACTGGCGGACGCTGGGACAAAACAACCCGGAAGTTCAAACCCCGGCGCTGGACAAGCTCGCCGCGCAAGGCGCCAGTTTCACGCGTGCTTATTGCCCCAACCCCACCTGCACGCCGACCCGCAGCAGCATGATCACCGGCAAATACCCATCCCAGCATGGCGCCTACTCGCTGGGCACGAAACTGCCCGAAAGCGAAGCGACCCTGGGCGAGCATCTCCAAGCCGCTGAATATCGGACGGCTCTGGTCGGCAAGGCGCATTTCCAGCCGTTGCATGCCACGGAGGAATATCCGTCGCTGGAATCCTATCCCATCCTGCAAGATCTCAATTTTTGGGGGGAATTCGACGGTCCATTTTACGGCTTCGACCATGTTGAACTGGCGCGCAACCACACCGACGAAGCCCATGTCGGGCAGCATTACGCCCTTTGGATGGAAGAAAAGGGCTTGCTCAATTGGCGCGACTTTTTCCTGGAGCCGACGGGCCATGTCGTCGAACAGCGGCGCAAATGGCTCATCCCCGAACAATTTCACTATAACGCCTGGATCGCCGAACGAAGCAAGGCTCTCATCTCGGAATACCATGCGGGGGCGCAGCCGTTTCTCCTCTGGGCGAGCTTCTTCGATCCGCACCCGAAGTACCTGGCGCCCGAACCCTGGGATACCCTGGTCGATCCAGCGGACATTACCGTGCCCGCGCTAGCGCCGGGCGAACACGACAATAACCCGCCGCACCTGCAATTGACGCAGACATCGGATCCCGACTTCTCGGCTTGGCAAGAAGCTAATGGCAGCGGCTGCCACGGTTTTCATTCCCACTTACACGACCATCACGACCTGGCGAAGGACATCGCTTGCTATTATGGGATGATCAGTTGCATGGACAAATACATCGGAGAGATCATCGATCACCTTGATGGCCTTGGTTTAGCCGAGAGCACCCTGGTCGTCTTCACCAGCGATCACGGTCATTATTTCGGCCAGCACGGGCTGATCGCCAAAGGCGCATTTCATTACGACGATGGCATCCGCGTGCCCATGATCGCGCGCCTGCCGGGCCAGATACCCGCAGGGCATATCAGCCATGCCTTGCAGTCACTGGTTGATTATGCCCCCACGTTCCTCAGCTTCTGCGGCATCGACATTCCGGAGGAGATGACCGGCGTCGATCAACGAGCCGTCTGGACCGGCGACGAATCTGATGCCAGGGACCATGTCATCGTGGAAAATCGCCATCAGCCGACGACGCTGCACTTGAAGACCTATATCGACGAGCGCTACAAGCTCACGCTGTATTTCAATCGCGATTACGGCGAAATCTACGACCTGCGCGATGACCCCGGTGAAGTCTCAAACCTCTACGCCGACAGAGACTTGCGCGCCCGCTTGACGGAAGCGATGCTGCGGGCAGAGATGCTCAAGGAGGAGCCGCTGAGCGACGACGGTCTGCGCTTGCCTAACAAGTCGGCGGCGATGTACGTGAAGAGCGGAAACAGGGGCAGATATCGGATTAACTTTGATGCGGGGGCTGATCGCTACGAGTTATTTGACTTGACGGTCGATCCCGCCCGAAGCAACAATCTATGGGACAATGCGGCCTATAGCGAAGCGCGCGCTGAGATGACGCGGGCGCTGCTTTTCAGCCGCTGGGGCATGGAGCCGCTTTGGATGCCGCGGGTGTCGGGGGCTTGAGCGTTCGGCGACATACCTAAAGATTTGGAATCTTGTACCAGCCTATGTTATATGGTCATGGAAGGAGCCTTTATGCAAAGACTCGAAGACAAGGGTTCGGCAATTTGAATCGATAAGGAGATTTGAAGATGGTCAAGAAATACAAGCTATCAAAAGCGCTATTCACTGTCGCGTTTCTCATCATCATTGTGCTGTTGGCGACGCCTATAGCCGCGCAGGACAACGTTGAACTGACACTCTCTATCGGCGCGCGCGGATTCGGCGATGCCGCGCCCATTCTCATTGAAGCCTGCGAAAACGAAGTCGGAGGCATCAGCGTGGAGTGGGAGCGCATATCTGATGTGCCCAACGAATCGCGCAGCATTTATGTCACCAATTTCACGGCGCGCAACTCCAAGCCGGATATCATCGCCGTTGACGTGATTTGGCCCGGCGACTTTGCCGCCCGCGGTTGGGTCGCGCCCATTGAGGACTATTTCAGCGAAGACGAGCTTGCGGAATACATCCCCGGCTTCCTGGCGGCAGCGCAAGTCGGCGGCAGCACTTACGCGATTCCGCTCTATATTGACGGCATCCACCTTTTCTATCGCGCCGACTTGCTGGAGAAATACGGCTTTGATGTGCCAACAACCTGGGAAGCGCTTATCTCGCAAGCGGAGGCCATCGTCGAAGGCGAAGACAACCCCGACCTGACCGGTTTCATCAGCATGTGGGCGAAGATTGAAGGCTTGTTCATGAATTGGCTGGCCTTCTTCCAGGGCGCAGGCGGCAGCTTCTTTGATGCCGATGGCAACCTGGCGATCAACAACGAAGCCGGTGTCAAATCGCTCTCGACTATGGTCGGCATGTTGGGATCCGGCGTCGCGCCGGAAAGTATCCTGACCTTCCGTCCCAATGACGCGCGCTTGCTCTTCCAGCAGGAGCGGGCTGTCTTTTTGATGGTGCAAGACTTCGTCCTGGCGACGCTGACCGCGGAGGACTCGCCGGTGAAGGACGCAGTGCAATTCACCCGTGTGCCCTACTTCGAGGGCAATGACATGACCAACACCACTGTCATTGGCGGCTTCCTGCTGGCGGTCAACAAGCACTCGGAGAATGTCGAAGCGGCGGCCGATTTCATCAAGTGCTTCACCAGCTACGAATCGCAAGTGCAAGCCAGCCTGATCCAGGGCAAGGTGCCGACGCGTCCCGCCGTCTACGACGATGGACGCATCATCGAAGACGCCCCCGGCGTTGCTGCCCTGGGCGCCAATTTCGTCTACGCCTTTGCCCGTCCCTCGGCGCAGACCGGCACTGCCTATCCGGAAATCTCGGAGATTATGCAGACGGAGATCTCCGCCGCTTTGCTGGGCGAGAAGACGCCGGAACAAGCGCTGGCCGATGCCGAAGCGCAAATCCTGGCGATAATGCCCTAGTCGAATCAAGAAACGGGGTGCGGACAATAAAGCCGCACTCCGTCCCTGAATTAGATCAACGCGATGAAATATGCCAATCGGGCAGGTCCCGCCTTTCTTGTACCCGCTCTGTTGATCATTGCGTTTGTCTTGCTCTTCCCGATATTTCAGACGATAGTTCTAAGCTTCGGGCGCAACAGTACCAGCATCTTCATCGGTTACGAATACGCCGGACTGGCCAATTATCAGCGCCTGCTGAATACGCCGCGCTTCATCACCTCGCTGAACAATACCATCCTCTTCACAGCCGTGACCGTACCTATCGAGTTGGCGGTCGGCATCGGATTGGCGCTGGTCCTCGACCGCAACTTCCGCGGCAAAGGGCTGGTGCGCATGGCAGTGCTCTTTCCCTGGGCATTGCCCACAGCGCTTAACGCCCTGATGTGGCGCTGGATGTTCAATACCGAATTCGGTTTGTTCAACTCGATGCTGTCGGACATGGGGCTGATCGCCGAGCGCGTCAACTGGCTGGGGGCGATCCCCAGCGCCATGCACGTGATGATGTTCGTATCGATCTGGAAGACCAGTTCCTTCATGGCGCTTTTGTTGCTGGCGGGGCTGCAAACGATACCCGACGATCTCTACGAAGCCGGCAGCGTGGACGGGACAACTCGACTATCGGAATTTCGCTTTATCACCTTGCCACTGCTGAAACCGGCGATCCTGGTTTCGGTATTGCTGCGCACGATGGATGCCATGCGCGCCTTCGAGTTGCCGTTCAATCTGACCGACGGCGGTCCTCTGACCTCCACCGAAACGTTGTCGCTATATGCGTATCGCGCCATCTTTCAGTACGTCAACTTCAATCTCGGCTCGAGCGCGATTCTAATTCAGTTCATCATCATCATGACCATCAGCGTCTTCTATATCTTGATAATTCGGCGAGGTCAGATGTGACGCTATTTGGCGGATCCGCCACTGCAAGGACCTCGGACCAACCGAGGCCGCACTCGAGCCGACGGAGGCCGGTCTCGCTCAGCTTCTACATCGTGGCCGCGATCACGGTTATCGTGTCATTCTTCCCGACAGTCTGGATCTTCCTCACATCCATCAAGACCGAAGCCGACATCTATGCCTGGCCCGTGCAATACTTGCCCGATCCGGTGACGCTGGAAAACTACCTCAACATTCTTAACGAAACGCCGGAACTGCTGGGCTATATCCTCAACAGCTTCATCGTGGCGACGACCACGACATTCGTGATTCTCGCCTGTGGCGGGCTGGCAGCCTACTCGCTGGGCCGTTTGACCTATCGCGGACGCAACCTCATCCTGATCTTGATTTTGGCAGTCTCCATGTTCCCGCCACTGGCGCTGCTTCCCTCGCTCTTCAATATGTTCCTCGAATTACGCATGATCAATACCTATTCGGGGCTGATCATCGGACATGCCGGGCTCTATACGCCGATCGCCGTCTGGATACTGACCAATTTTTTCAAGACGGTGCCGCATGAAATCGAAGATGCCGCCAGAGTAGATGGCGCAAGCAGCCTGCGCATCTTCTGGAGTATCATCCTGCCGCTTTCCGCTCCGGGCTTGATCTCCACCGGACTGATCGTATTCATTTTCTCCTGGAACGAATTTCCGCTCTCGCTGGTGCTGATGAGCGACAACTTCATGCGCACGGCGCCGGTGGGCATCTCGCTCTTCCCGGGTGAATACTCCTTCCCGTGGGAGATCATCACTGCGGCGACGATGCTGACGATCTTGCCTATTTTGGTGATTTCGGGGGTCTTTCAAGACCGGCTCATCGGGGGATTGACCGCCGGTTCGGGGAAGTGAATCGGATCGCTCACCCCCTGCGCACAACATAGTACCCAACCACCAGCGAAATCGCCGTCGCCACTTCTATCGGCAGCGCCGCTTCCATGAAGCGCAGCCACAGTAAGTGAATCCCGATCAGGATCACGACGCTGATGAATACCCGGTCGAAGGCGTTGGTGTAAAAGGGCAGGAAGCCATCGAACTCTTTTTTGCCCTTGTTGGTCTTCTGCTCTTCCATCGCCCTATTCCTTCACTGCGCCAAAGGTCAAACCCATGACGATATAACGCTGCGCGAGGATCACGATGATCGCTGACGGTATCAAGGTCAGCATCGACATCGCCGCCAGTTCGCCCCAGTTGGTGCCGGTCACTGTCACGAATTCCGCCAAGCCGGTGGTGATCGTGCGCGCTTGCACGCTGGTCAGGTTGGCCGCGAAGAGATATTCGTTCCAGGCGAAGACCCAACTCAAAATGCCGGTGACCGCCAGACCCGGCGCCGCCAAGGGGATAATCACGTGACGCAGTACGCCCCACAGTCCGGCGCCATCGATCATCGCCGCATCGTCCAATTCAATCGGGATGCCATCAATCACGCCCTTGAGCAGCCAGATGGCAAAGGGCAAGTTGAAGACGCAGTAGAGCAAGATCAAGCCGATCTGCGTATCGTAGAGCGTCCAATCGCCCAGGCGAAAGGTCCGTGTGAACATGATGTATAGCGGCAGCAAGAAAGCAGCCGGCGGCGCCATGCGGTTGGTAATCAGCCAAAAGAAGATATTGTCCCGGCCCGTCAGCTTGTAACGCGAAAGGGCATAAGTCGCCAGGAGCGCCAGCACCATCACCAGCAGGGCGTTGCTGGTCGATACCACCACCGAGTTGGTCATATAGCGCTGGAACGCACTGTCTGTCAGCACGTTGGTGTAATTCTCAACGAAGAACCGACTGAGGCTGAGGTTGGGTCTGCCGAATAGTTCCACGCGGCTGCGCATGGACACGACAAACATCCACCAGATCGGCAGCAGCGTCACGATGGTCGTGAAGATCCAGAAGCCGTAGGTCGCGAAGAGGCGCCACGCGCGCTGCCGCAAGGTGGTCGTCATTCGACGTCTCCCTTGCGCCGCCCAGCCTCAGCACTCGGTAGAGGCGACTCGCCGAGTCGTCCGCTTTGCAACAAGCCGCTGCGTTTTCGCCTCATTCGACCTCTCCTTTGCGCCGCCCGGAAATCGCGATGAAGAGCAGCCAGCACAGGACGATGGTCAGGTAGAGCGTGATGAGCGAGATGGAGGAGCCGTAGCCGTAATCTGTCCGCGGGAAGACGACGCGCCAAATGTAGATGCCGGTGAAGCGGGTGCCGGGTCCACCGCCCGCCAGCATCCAGACTTCATCAACCGTGCGGATAGCGTCCATGATGCGAATGAAAACCGTCGTCAGCAAGACTGGGCGCAAGAAGGGCAAGGTGACATACCAGAAGACCTGAAAGCGGTTGGCGCCGTCCACCTTCGCTTGTTCCACCGGCTCTTTGGGAATCGCGGACAGCCCCGCCAGCATGGTCAGCGTGACAAAGGGCGTCCAATGCCAGACGTCCATAATCACTGAGGTCCACAAGGCTTGGTCAGGATAGCTGCCGATCTGATATTTGAGATCGAACCAACGATCGAGGAAGAAGGGCACTGGACCAAAGCCGGGAATGACGAGCAAGCGCCAAATCGCGCCAACGGCGATCGGCGCCACCATCAAAGGCAGGGTGTGGATGATGCGAAAGAGCGACTTGCCCGGGAAGTTGCGCGTCAGCATTTGCGCCAGCACGAAGCCGAGAACGATCTCGCTGCCGATCGCGAAGATGGCGAAGCGCGCGGTCAAGCCCACTGAATGAAGAAAGTCATCGTCAAAGACCAAGCGCCGAAAATTGTCCAAACCGTTGAAGACAAGGCCATCGTCGACGGAAAAGACATTCCACTGGTTGAAGCCGACAAACAAAACGTATAAGAAGGGCGCAAAGCCAAATAAAAGTAGAATGATCAATGTTGGGCTGAGCAACAGCCAGCCTGTCCGGGGATTACGCACTATTTGAATCCTGACGTAATGACAAATCAGGGTGACTGTTCAGTCACCCTGATTGAAATCTTAGATCTGTGGCTTACATCCCGTAGCCGAGGCGCGACAATTCTTCATCAACGGCGGCTGCGGCTTGTGACAAGGCGTCGGCCGGGCTCAACTCGCCCAGGATCGCGCGCTGGATGAAGGGATCGATGACTTCGCGTACTTGCGCGTGGAAGGGGAAGGGCGGCGCGCCAGCGAAGAGCGGACCCTGTTCTTCCAGCAGCGTGTAGTAGCCGTCAACCTTGGCATCCTGCTCGGCGATCAAGGGATCGTCAAAGGTGGCGGTATGCGTGATGCGCGCGCCAGCGGCAGCCCATTCCGCTTGCACCGACGACTGACCGATGAATTGCAGCCAGAGCAGCGTGGCTTCCTTGTTGCGCGACGAATGCGGCACGCCAAAAGCGCCACCATCGTAATAGCCGATGTAGCCTTCACCCATCTCGGCGGCTTCGATTACGCCAGGCGCGGTGACCGGCAGGCGTACGCCAACGTTGCCAGTGACAGCCGAGCGGCTCTCATCCGTAGCGATCCAGGCGGCGTTCTCGCCGTAGACCCAACCTTGCGCGGCGCGGCCCGCGGCAAAGCTGGACGCGACCTCGTCCCAGGTGCTGGATGTGGCTTCGGGCGGCGCAAAGGGCAGCATGCTCAGCCAGAAGGTCAAAGCCTCAACAGCGGTATCGCCATCCAACGCGCCGCCGTTGGCGCTCATTGCTGAACCGGCATCCAGGTTGATGCCCCAGTTGTAAAGGCCGAAGGAGGGACCGATGGATTCGAGGAATTCGTAGGTCGAGGCGGGATGCCCGGTCGAGCCCTGAACGGTCGTGCCCCAGAGGTCCATATCCATGCTTTCGCCATAGCCCGTAAAGAACTCGGCGTTGTCACGGTATTGATCGAAGTTCTCGGCGGGAGCCAGCGGATAGCCGTACTCTTCTTCAAAGGCGGCCATGATATCGGCATCTTCAAAGAGGTCCTTGCGATACAGGTAGACCTTGACGAAGGCTTCCATCGGTACGCCGAAGAGATCGCCATCAGCGTTCTTGAAGTAATCGGCGAAGCTGGTGAAGGCGCTCTCATCGTAACCTTCGTAAGCCAGGTCCGGGTTGTCGGCGGCGAACTGGGTCAAGTTCACCAGGTAATCCTGCGCCAGGTAGGAGTAGATGATGTCCTGCTCAATATAGACGAAGTCGTAAATGCCGGTGTTGGCTTCCATGTCGTTGATCGCCTTGGAATACATCTGATCCCAAGAGGTCGTTTCAAACTCGACATTGATGCCGGTCAGCTCGGTGAATTGCGCCGCCAAGACATCGGCCACGTAATTCGACGGTGGCGTGCTCTCGGATACGCCGCGGATGGTCGCGCCCGCGTATGGCGCAGCCGCATCTGCCCACCAACCATGCATGTCCGCCGATACCAAGCTCATGTTGGCCAGCAGCGCGATTGCGATAACGAGTATAAAGGTAAAGCGTTTCTTCATGATTTGTCTCCGTAGACTGATTGGACGAAATTGTGAAACGACTTGCTCGATATCCCTGGCATAGGCTCTCCTGACTCTTGTTTCAACACGGGTTGATTCAACGAAGGTGTTCAAAGCCAAGGCATTGTATCAGATCGCCCAACTATCGCAAACTGCGCATTATTTCAGCAAAAGCCGGCGACAAGGTCTGGAACGATCGCGACAGCAACTTGCGCGACCGCGATGCTCTTGATATGCGCGCTTCAATTCTGGAATTTGCCGGGGCGATCCGGCGCTTCGCCCAATTAGCTTTGCTCGGATAACTCCTACAGCCTGGCGAAGGTTTCCTTCAGCGTCGGATAGAGCGACTGATATATTTCGTAGCGCTCGGCGTAGATTGGCGCATTCTCGCCGACGGCGACTTGCTCGCCTGTCTGAATCATGGCCGCGCAGGCGGAGGCGACATCGTCGAAAATCCCCGCGGCGACAGAGGCCAGGACCGCCGCGCCAAATGCCCCGCCTTCGGTGGTGTTGATGTTGACCAGGGGCGCGCCCAGCACATCGGCGATAATACCCTGCCAGACCGGGCTCTTGGCGCCGCCGCCGCTGATGCGTACTTCAAACTCCTCCGGCAATCCCACATTGTCAATAAGCGTGAAGGAATCTTTCAAACCGAAGGCGACGCCTTCCAGCACAGCGCGGGTCATGTAGCCGCGGCTATGGCGGCTGGTGATGCCGATGAAAGCGCCCCGCGCCAGCGGGTCGGGATGCGGCGTGCGCTCGCCGGTGAGATAGGGCAGGAAGAAGAGTCCCTCGCTGCCGGCCGGGACCTCCGCCGCTTCCGCCAGCAGGCTGTCATAATCCATATCGGCGGCAAAGGTATCCTTGTACCATTGCAAGCTGCCGGCGGCGCTCAACATGACGCCCATGAAGTGCCAAATGCCGGGCACGGCGTGACAAAAGGCGTGCAAACGACCCTCCGGCTCGTAGGCGTAGCTGCTCAGGGGGGCGAAGACCACGCCGGATGTGCCAACTGTGACGCCGACTTTGTCCGGCCTGACACAGCCCATGCCGATGGCCCCCGCGGCTTGATCGCCGCCGCCGCCGACAACCGGCGTGCCGGCGCTGAGTCCGGTGGCCGCCGCGGCCGCAGCGCTGATCCGCGATGTCACCTGTGTGCCTTCGTGGACCGGCGGCATCCACGCTGCCGGGATGTCCAGCGCGTCCAACACGTCCTGCGACCAGGCGCGCTCGGCGACGTTGAGCAGGGAAGTCCCGGCCGCGCCGGCTAAATCCGTCGCGTAGGCGTCGGTCAGCTTGTAGCGGATGTAGTCTTTGGGCAGCAGCACCTGTGCCGCTTTAGCGTAGACATCCGGCTCGTTGTCGCGCACCCAGAGGATCTTGGGCGCGGTGAAGCCCGTCAGCGCAGGATTGCCAGTCAATTCCAACAGGCGACGCGCGCCGATGGCCTCGGTCATATAGTCGCATTGTAACTGTGTGCGCTGGTCGTTCCACAGGATCGACGGCCGCAGCGCCTCGCCCTGATTGTCAAGCAAGACCAGCCCGTGCATCTGTCCCGTCAGGCCGATGGCGCTGATGTCGTCGCCGCTCAAGCCGGATTCCGCCAGCGCGGCGCGAATGCTCTTGACGATGCCGTCCCACCAGTCGGCCGGGTCCTGCTCGCTCCAGAGCGGCTGGGGCTGGCTGATCGGCTGCGGCGTATTGGCGACGGCGATGACGCCGCCCGTCTCGTCAATGATCAGCGCTTTGGCGCCGGTGGTGCTGATATCGAGTCCCATGAGGCAGGGCATGGTGATTCCTTTCTGAAAGACTTACGCGTCGAGTTGAATCTTATATTGCAGGGGCAACCCAAGGCTTGCCGCTACATAATCCCGATTGCCTAGGCTGCAAAGTAGCGCTAGCGCACGCCCATCAGAATATCAAAGGTCAACTGATCGAGGCGTTCATAGGGCAGGTTGCGCGCGCCCATGCCGGCGCGATCAAAGGCGATCGCCTTAAGCTTATCGGCTGCGGCTTTACTATAGCCATCCCCCAGCCAACTGTAGCTGCCATCGTCGGCGTTGATCTCCGCCAGCAGGGCGTTTATTTCGGCATCGGCGTTGAATTGCGCGGCTTTTTCCTTGAAAACCAGGTAGGAGCGCATGCAGCCGCGGGCGAATTCCTTGACGTCTTCGTATTGGGAACTGCGATAGGCATGGGCGTCGAAATGACGGCTGCCGTCATAGCCGACATCTTCCAGGAAGCGCACCAGATGGAAATTCTGCTTGAGCATCATGCTGCCAAAGCGGAAGTCTTGATCGTAGCGGCCGAACATCTGGTCGTTGAGATCAATATGGAAGAGCTTGCCGGCATCCCAGGCTTGAGCCACGGCGTGCATGAAGTTCAAGCCCGCCATGTGCTCGTGGGCGACCTCGGGGTTGACGCCGACCATGTCGGGATCGTCAAGCGTGGCGATGAAACCGAGCATGCTGCCGACGGTGGGGAAGTAGATGTCGCTGCGCGGTTCGTTGGGTTTGGGTTCCAGGGCGAAGCGATAGCCATAGCCACTGTCCTTGGAGTACTCGCACAGGAAGTTGACCGCGTCGCGCATGCGCTTGACGCCATCGGCCGGGTTCTTGGCGCTGTCGCATTCAGCGCCTTCGCGGCCGCCCCAAAAGACGTAGATTGTGGCGCCGAGCTCCGCGCCCAGGTCCATTGAGCGCATCGTTTTCTGCAGGGCATAGGCGCGGACGGCCGGATCATTGCTGGTGAAAGCGCCGTCCTTGAAAGCGGGATCGAAGAAGAGATTGGTGGTGGCCATAGGGCAGACGATGCCGGTCTCGTCCATGGCGCGTTTGAATTCGGCGACGATTTGGTCGCGCTCGGCGGAGCTCGCGTCGATGGGCACCAGGTCGTTGTCGTGCAAGTTGACGCCCCAAGCGCCGACCTCCGCCAGCATGTGCACGATTTCTACCGGCGAGATAGTCTCCCGGGTGGGCGCGCCGAAGGGATCGCGGCCGACATTGCCGACTGTCCACAAGCCGAAGGTGAATTTATGTTCCGGTTGGGGAGTGTAATCCGCCATTTTCGCTGTCCTTTGCTAGAGCCGATATGCCGGTGATTGTAACAAAAAGGCTGGTTGCGGGCGATGGATTGATGGGGCGGGCGCAGAGATTTTGCAATCTGGAAAAAAGTTCTTGACATACAGACATATGTTCTATCATATAGCAACCGTTCAGATTAGATTGAGCGTTGCGCCGTGTGGGATGGCTTGTGACAGGGTAAAAGCGCCCGGCGCATTCACAAATCAACTTGATGTCCTAAGGAGGACAGGATGAATTTTGATGAACTCTATTTGCGGTATTTGGGTGTGAAACTCCCTCCCAGCGACGAGCCGGAGGAGCCCGAGGAGGATCAAAAGCCTACTAGCTCCATACCAAATGATATTGTCGCTTTTGTCCAGCCGCCGCGACGGGTAGCCACGACGCCGCGGCGAACTTCGTCGCCAAACGATCCCTTGATTGGGGTTCCGACGAACACGCGGACGATTGTGGATGATATTCAGGAGGTAGTGCCGGACTATAGTGATGAACTGGACAGGTCGGTGGAGGCGGCATACAAGGATGTGAACGGCATATATTTCCAGCTTTACAATGGCCAAGCAACAGTGCGGATGAATGATTTTGCCGAGTCGGGTCTGGATGATGAATTGGACCAGCATGCCCAAATACATGTAGAGAAGTACATGGAGGAGATGAGGCTGCATTACGCCGATCAAGACGAGTTGTGGAAAGGACTGGCATTGGGAGCCACGGAGCATACCAGGAAAGATCTAAGCAACGACAGGTTGGAAAGCGCGGTGGCGGTGAATATCGTCACGAAAGAGGAGATATTCCGGCGCTTTGGCGATGAAGACGAGACGCCTTTGCAGGAAGAGAACCGGGCGATGATAAAGGATCCGAACAACACGGCCTTGGTGCATAACCACTGGGACGACAGTCCTGCTTCGCAAGCGGACTTTGACGCTGCGCTTTGGCTGGGGGTGCGGTATTTGATTGTTGTGACGCCGTCGGGGATGCAATACATTTACGAGCGGCACGGCGACACGATGCAATTACTGGACGCGATATTCAACCGGGAGCACGTGGCTTTGCCGAGCCCGGTTGAGGATGCTGAGTCGCGCGTCGGATATGCGCTGCAAAGTTTGATGGAGATCGGCAATCCTGCCGAGCGGGTGATGCGGCAGGGAAAGCTCGACGACGAAGAGAACTCGATTAACATGGACTCAAGATTAGTGCGTGAATTCTTGTTGAATCCGTCAACTGTCGTTTTCTTGGAAGATGTCGCGAATGAATACACTGTTGAAGATCCGCAATTGCACAACGCGATGGTGCTTACCATAATCTACCGCGAATTAAGCGGTCAATTTGGCTTGGAAAACGCCGATAATCCCAGATATCAACACAATTTAGACTTTCTGAAAAGGCTTCTACAAGCCGTACCCTTCGTGTTCAAGCGACCCCTTGTGATAAATGATGAGGAGATAGTCTTGGTTCAGCAGTTGGATGGTGACCCTTCACTTGGAATAGGCGCGCTAAGCAGAGAAGCGGGAATAAATATTCAAAGTGACGCAGAAAGACTGGGCATGACAATGTACTTTCCTATGCTTGGTTTTGATCGGCCGACAACCTTGGATCATGTCCCGTTTTCACGGGGTGAGCATCCTGTGTTCCAAAGTTTTTTTGTAGGTTCGCTGGTTCCTGAAATACGAATGTTACAGGCTATCCCACCTACAAATCAAGAAGAGGGAGCTTGGAGAGTGGAACTCCCTCGATTTGAGAGCGGCGCTCCGGCTTGGTTGCGAGAGCAATACGAGCCCACTCTTGGTTACATCGCAGCAGAAGTCGCGATAGCGATGCAAACACCCCAGTACCAGGGGCTACAAACGGACGAACAGCGTATGGCGTATCTCATCGCCTATCATGCCAACCGGAGTGCAATACCCAATGAAACGCTGTATAATCTTGAAAAATTTAGTCCGGATACGGATAGAGAAATACGATGGGCTAGGGATTTCCAGGAGTTGATCGATCAAGTCAAAAACATTATGCAAAACGAAACACAGTAGGGACAGAGTCCGCCCCCGCCGTCAGCTTTTCCTAGGCATGGTATTAGGCTCTGTCATCACCTTGGTTCTGGCAAATCATTTCTCTAACCGGCGCGATCTGGAACTGCAGTCGGTTTTGGAAACGTACTTCTTCGGAGAAGGTTTAGCTGAACTTTCAGGAGATATCAGTGTTTTGGAAAATGTCTTGACAGAAGATTATCTACAACATCATAAAGACCGTTGCAACAGGGGAAAGTGTGATGGAAGTGATCCGCCCAATGTAATCGGCCGGTATAGAATCGTCAAATCAACTGAAGAGTTCGCTGTTGTTGAACAGATGTATCGACCGATCATTACTGATCTAGATAGAAAACCGGAAAGATACCTTAGGATGTGTTTCTCGCTGATACGCGATGGTGATGATTGGCGCATAAACGGAGCATATATCAATTGCGATGAATACTTGCCTGACAAATACAAGTGAATTGTGAAGAATTAACTTCATCTGATAAAGCTGCCTCACTCGAATAACAGCCGCCGACAGCAATAGCAGAAAGCCTCACAGATGAAATCAGTTGTTTGTAACGCAGAACAACCGATCGCGAATCCGTATTGGATCACTCACAACTGGAAACCGACGATGAACTGGTGCAGGGAGTTGCGTCCTCGCTGCGTCACGAAGGGTTGATTGACGTCTACCTCGATGATTTGATAGCCTGATTGAACGCGCGATAGCTTGACGGGCAGCTTTCCGCTACACTAGGCGGCGTTCATTCACAGCAACAGCAAAAGCGGAAAACATGGCTTTACTCGAACGCGAATCACCGGTCGGCAAGCGCGTCTCGCTCTTTGTCACCTGCATCGTCGATATGATCTATCCGCAAACCGGCATGTCTGCCGTCGACATCCTGGAGCATATCGGCGTGGACCTGGACTTTCCCATGGCGCAGACCTGCTGCGGCCAGCCCGCCTTCAACTCCGGCTATCGCGACGAGGCTCGCACGGTGGCCAAGCATTTCTTCAAAGCCTTCAAGGACGCCGAGGTCATCGTCACGCCCTCCGGCTCTTGCGCTACTATGGTGCGGCACGAGTATCCACACTTGTTCAGGCCTGAAGACGGCGAACTCTATGAGCAGGCGCGGCGCATGGCGGCCATCACCTGGGAATTCAGCGAGTTCCTGGTTGAGGGCTTGGGCATCGTTGATCTCCAGTTGCAACTGCCCGAAAAAGAGAGCTTCGCCATGCACGATGCTTGCCACGGCTTGCGCGGCTTGGGCTTGGGACGAGCCTCGCGGGAACTGATCGCGAATCTGGGCAACGCCGAACTGATCGAGCTCAAGGAATGCGAAGTTTGCTGCGGATTCGGCGGCTTGTTCAGCGTCAAGATGGCGGATATCAGCAACGCGATGTTGAAGAACAAGGTCGATAATATCAACGACTCGGCGGCGGATACCATTGTCACCGGCGATGTCAGTTGCTTGACCCAGATGAACGGCGGCTTGTCGCGCAACAAGTCCCGCAAGCGGGTGATTCATCTGGCGGAGGTTTTGGCCAAGGGGCTTGGTGGAGGACGCGCATGACGATGGCAGTCGAATCCAATAACTTCATTGCCCTGGCCGATGTCGCCTTGCATAACGACGACTTGCAGCATGCGGTTGGCGAAGGCACTCGCGCCGCCTATTACAAGCGTTTGGATACCATGTTCGCGCACAGCAACGAACACGGCGAATTCATGCGGCAGCAGGCGGCCGAAGCCAAACGGCGGGCGCTGCGGCACTTGCCGGATCTGCTGGAAAAAGCCGAGCGCAATCTCAAGAAAAATGGCTTTCAGGTAGAGTGGGCGGTTGATGCCGCGGGAGCCAATCAACTGGTGCTGGACATCGCCCGTCGCCACGGCGTAGAAACCGTGACCAAGAGCAAGAGCATGCTCAGCGAAGAACTGGGTACCAACCATGCTATGGAAGCGGCCGGACTGCGCGTGGTTGAAACCGACTTGGGCGAATACATCATCCAGCTCGCGAATGAAACACCGAGCCATATCGTCGGCCCGGTCATGCACAAAACCAAGGCGGAAATCCGCGATGTCTTCGTGGATGAACTCGGCATGGAGCCGACTGACGATGCCGAGGAAATGGTAGCCTTCGCGCGCAGGATGCTGCGCGAGGATTTTCTGGGCGCCGATATGGGCATTTCCGGCGGCAACTTCCTGATCGCGGAAACGGGATCCATCGGCTTGGTGATGAATGAGGGCAACGGCCGCATGTGCACCTCGCTGCCGCGCGTGCATGTCGCGCTGGTGGGTATCGAAAAGCTGGTGGACACGGTCGAGGATTACGCGACCTTGACGCAAGTGCTGCCGAGCAGCTCCACCGGGCAGAAGTTGACGGTTTATACCAATATCATCAACGGGCCGCGGCGGCATGATGAAGATGACGGACCGGAGCACGCTTATGTCATCCTGGTGGACAATGGCCGCAGCGATATCTACGCCACAAAGTATGCCGAAGTGCTATCGTGTATTCGCTGCGGCGCCTGTCAAAACGCCTGCCCGGTCTACCGCACCATGGGTGGTCACGCTTATGGCTGGGTCTATGGCGGTCCCATCGGCGCGGTCTTGACGCCACTATTCGTCGGTTTGGAAAATGCGACCCCCTTGCCGCACGCCAGCAGTCTTTGCGGCAGTTGCAAACAAGTGTGCCCGGTCGATATCGACTTGCCGCGCATGCTGCTCGATCTGCGCTGGGACTTGGTGCAAGCGGGCGAGAGCAAGGCTGGCTGGGATATGGCGATGAAGATGTGGGCCATCGGCATGACGTCGCCGACGCGCTTCAATTTGGGCGGCGTGGCGGCGCGGGTCGGCCAGCATGTCATGGGTGAATACATGCCCGGCGTCCTGGGCAACTGGACGAAACACCGTGATTTCCCCGAGTTTGCCAGCAAGCCCTTTCGCCAGCTATGGAAGGAGCGCAAACGTGGGCGTGCGTGAACAGATATTGGGCAAGCTGCGGGCGACGCAACAGCCCTTCGCCGATATGGCGCCGATTGAAGACCGGCGGCGCATGATCCCGATGGAAGATCTGTCGCCGGCTGAACAGTTGCGAAGATTCATATCCGAGTCGGAAGCGCTGGGCTGCTTCGTGTATCAGGTGACCTCCAACGAAGCGATTGAACAGATCATGGAGTTGATCGACGGGGACAAGACAGTCTTGTGTTGGGACGAAGCGGAGTTGCCCATAGACGGCTTGCAGGGCATGTTGGGGTCGCTGGGCGTGGCGGTCGGCCGACATAACGACGGCGATACGCGCGTGGGCATCACCGGCGTCACGGCAGCGCTGGCGGCCACCGGCAGCTTGATCGTCGAGAGTGGGGCGGGGCGCTATCGCAGCACATCGCTTTTGCCGGACGTGCATATCGCGCTGATGCGCGCGGAGCAAATCCTGCCCGACTTGGAAAGCTGGGAAGAGGCGCAGCGGCGGGACGGTTACCCGGCGTTTCGGCAAGCCAGCAATACCACGATCGTCTCCGGTCCCAGCAAGACGGCCGATATCGCGCATCAATTGGTGAAAGGGGCGCATGGTCCGCGCGAAGTGCATGTGATGATTTTGGCATAGTTCGGGTATACGGTGGTACAAGACGAATACGAACCGAAGTACCTGCCGGGATCGCTAGCTAGGTTCGCGGAAATGACGCTACAAGCAGGTCTGTCTTCGAAAGAGCAAGTCGATACTGCCGCTCGTAGCCGAGAGATACTGAACACCGAATTTGCCGATTACATCGACCGCCGGCCCGCTAACGCCCCTCCTCAATCCCGACCTCGGCCATCAAGCCGCGCAGCGCATTCACCGCCATCTCCATGCCGTCCGCGCCGCTGAACCCGCTGGAATGCCGCGCTTCCAGCAGATGCGGCTCCAGCGAAAGCACGCCGGCGTAACCGCTCGCATTTAAGTTCGCCAGCAGCTCTTTCACTTGACCGTCCCCCTCGCCGGCCACCTTCACGGCGGAACGCGACTCTTCCTCTCTCCCATGCTTCGGGGCGGGGTTGGGCAATAGCGCGTCCTTGATATGGACATAACCGATGCTGGGATGCAGCGCCTCCCACCAGGCATCGACATGTTCGGCGGCGCCGCATTGCACGAAATTGGCGGGATCCCAGATAAAGCGGAAGTTTGGCGAATCAATCGCTGTCATCAGTTGCAGGCAGTTTGCCGGCAGATCGCCGACGACGCCTTTTTCGTTTTCCAAGAGCAATTGCAGCTCCAGTGAGGTTGCGATATCCGTCAGCTTGCCGAGCCGATCAATGGCGCATTGCATGGTCGTTTCGTCGACGCCGGCTTCGGGATAGAAAGAAAAGATGCGGATGTTGCGGGTGCCGAGCTGATCGGCGACCGCGCCCACATGGCGCAGGCGCTCGCATTCGATTTCGATCGGGTCTTCGATGGGCGACTTGCCAATCGGGCTGCCCATGCAACTGACCTCAATCTCGTAGCGGGCGCAGAGGTCTTTGATGCGCGAGACATGATCGTCGGTGAATTGCGAACAATTCACGCCCCAAGCCGCGCGAATATCAATCAAGGGGATTTTCAAGCGCTGCATCACTCGCAGTTGTTCTTCAAAATCGACAGCGATTTCGTCGCCAAATGCGCTTATTTTCATCATAGTCAAGTCGTCACTTTCGGAAGCATTTGATCTGTCGGCGCAATTGTAACAGCCGCTCGGCGGCAGCGAAAAGGTCTAGCGCGCCGTCGACGGGGGCGATATTAGGCTTCCCGCTCTATCGAGTGACGCGGTTTATCAAAAGGCGGATGGTCAGCCCCCTGGAGTGCGGGTGCCGCAAGACGGGGCAAAATCGCTGTGCGGCTTTATGGTTCGTAGTAGGGTCCCAGCGCTCTCAGCAGATCGGGCAGGTGGGGCGCATCCTGGAACAAGAGTCCATCGTCCCCGGCTGGATCCGGAAAGGCGGGAGGATCATATTCGCGCCAGGCGCCGTTTTCTATTGCGGGTTCGTAACCGTCGCCTGCGAAGCGCCCGATGAGCTTCTGCCTCAAATCCTGTAATATGCCGTCATAGCGCGGGTTGCCCGCCCAATTCTTTGTCTCCTGCGGATCGACGCGCAGATCAAAGAGCCACTCCTTGTGGTCTGCGGCCGAGTAGATGTATTTCCTGTCAAGGTTCGCGATCATGTACAGACCGGCGCGACCTTCGCTGAATTGGCTGTAAACATATTCACGTTGGCAGTTACCCGCTGCGACGGTGAAAAGATCCCTTCCCTCCGTCGATGGAGGCGGGCAATCGGCGCCGGCAGCGGCGGCGAATGTCGGGAAGATGTCGAGCAGGCTGACCGGCTGATCGGTTTGCCGACCGGGACCCTCGATGTTGGGCGCATGCAGAATCAAGGGGACTTTCGCTGATGGGTTCAAC
Source organism: Anaerolineae bacterium (assembly GCA_034420635.1). GTDB lineage: Bacteria > Chloroflexota > Anaerolineae > Aggregatilineales > Phototrophicaceae > UBA6055. The sequence continues at coordinate 40,556 of DAOULD010000035.1, forward strand.
ATGCTGCGCTTGCCGACGCTGCCGTAGTCGCCCAGCAGTTCTCCATGGTCAGCGGTATAGACGATGATGGTATTGTTGATGTCGTCGCCCAAGGCGTTCAGAATCCGACCCAGATTGAAATCGATGAAAGAAATGCAGGCGTAATACATCGCTTTGATGGTGCGAAAGAGCATCTCGTCGAAGCCTTTGTCGCGATATTTGTAACGATTCTGATGGTGATTCCAGTAGCTCAGTAAATCTTGAAATCCTTCGGGGCGATGTGGCGGCAGCATATCAGCCGCGCGGTAGAGTTTGTTCCAGGGAACGGGCGACTCGAAGGGCGGATGCGGCTTGATGAAGCTTGTCCACAGGAAAAACGGCCCTTCGCGATCGCGTTTGGCCAGGAAGTCGATGGCGCGGTCCGCCACCCAGCTGCTGTGATGATGTTCGGCCGGCAGTTGCGATGGTTGCGGGACATAATACATTTCGCTGCGCAGTCCGTGCGGTTCCAGCACATAACCGTATCCGTTCGCTTCCAGGTAGTCATGAAAGTCATTGCGGCTGCGCGGTCGCCTGGCGCCTTCTTCGGAAATGTTGCGGCTGTCAAAGCCCCACATAGCGTCAACTTGTGGATTGAAGTGCATTTTGCCGATGCCATGCGTACGATAGCCGCATTCCTGCAGGACCTGCATGATACTCTGCATGCGCAGCGGCGATTCATTGTTGGAGGTACAGCCGTTCAGGTGAGGCGGGACGCCGGTGATAGTCGCGCTGCGCGCGGCAACGCAGACCGGCGATGGCGTGTAGCAGTTGCTAAAGGCGATGCCATCTTGAACCAGCGAATCCAGAACCGGCGTGCGTATCACCCGATTGCCCAGAGCGCGGATCGTATCGCTGCGCTGCTGGTCGGTCATGACGAAGAGGATATTGGGTTGTCCGCTCATGGTTTCGCTTTTCTGTTCCCTGATATGTTTGTGCGATGCGCCAGTTTTTCTGGCTGTTTCGCGGCTGGCGATCATAGCGCAACTATTGTCGCGGATTCTAGCGCATGCGATCCGTGACAAGCAACGCGCGCGGGCTAAGCAATTTGTTGCGTGCGTGCTCGAAGTGCGTTAGGATGTGGGAAGCGCGAACCTCGAAAACCTTTTCGGAGGTGCTCGTTTCTGGAGGCGCGAGGGCGATTCGCAAGGAACGCAGGCAGGCGGCCATAGCGACTGTGCCTGGCGCAAATGCGCATTTGCGCCTCGACAAATGCTTTCACACTTTTAGTTTAGCGAGGAGATTGCAATGAAGAAGTTACTTGTAATGATCACCATCTTGCTTTTGCTGCTGCCGGTCTACGCGGATGACATGGATCCCTGTGAACTGGATGCGCCAATGGAAGCCACCGAGCTCAATTTCATGGGCTGGGCATTTCCGATCACGGAGTTTTTCGCTGCCGAATTGGAGAAGTGCAACGAAGTCGATAACCTGACAGTTAATATCCAGTTGCTTGATTCCGCCAGCGCTGAAGAGCAAGCCAACCTGGCGCTGGCTGGCGGTGGCGATTCACCTTGGGCGGTCCTGCATACGACTCCGGCGCGCATGGTGGTGCTGTCCGGGTTTGACGCGCTGGTCCCGCTCAACGATCTGGTTGATCAGTATCGCGAAGAATACAACCTGGATGACATCCCGCAACCGGTTTGGGATGCCGCCACCATCGACGGCAACATCTATGGCGTGCCTTTCATGTCCAATACCATGCACCTCTTCTACCGCACCGATCTCTTTGAGCAGCATGGCTTGGATGTCCCGACCACCTACGACGAAGTCATGGATGCCTGCGAAGTGCTCAAGGGCGAACCAAGCATTGACCTGCCATTCACCATGAACCTACACGCCGGCTGGGCATGGGAGATTGAGTTCATGCACTTCATCCGCTCTTTCGGCGGCAAGTTCCTGGACGACGAAACCAATATGCCGACCTTCAATAGCGACGCCGGCGTCGCCGCGCTGAGCAAGATGAAGGAAGTTGTCGACGCCTGCATGGGTCCGGAAGGCTTGACCTACAGCATCGACGACAGCGAGATCGGCATGGAAACCGGTACGCTGGCTTTCGTCCACATCTGGGCCAGCCGCGCCGCCAACATGGACGATCCGGAAAAGTCGGACTACGTTGGCATCATCGGTTTCGCCGGATCACCCGCGCCCAATCCGGAAAGCGGCATCCTGGGCGGCTCCGCCTGGATTGACGCTTACTCCATTGCCAAGCGCTCCGGCGTTGATCATGATCTGGTCTTCCGCGCCATCATGGAGACCTTCGATTTCGATGGTCAAGTCGGTGGCGCCGCGCACGGCGCGGTCGTTCGTACCTCCGTCGGCGAAGCCGGTCATGGCGGTCGCAACCTGCCGGCAATGGGTGTTTCCCTCGGCCAGGGCGTCGGCGGCAGCTCGCTGAACCCGGCTGCGGCGCTGGTGAGCACTGCGCTCGGCAACTGGCTGCCGTTGGTTGGCACAGGCGATCTGACGCCGGAAGAAGCGCTCGATAACGCAGCCGAAGAGTATATCGCGGAAGCGACGGCGCAGGGTTATATCGAGAGCTAGATTGGCAGGTCGCTAAAAGGCGTCAATTCAGTATCGGTGCGGGTCGGCAACCTCGGCCCACACCGATCCCGCAAGTGGGGCGGCGCCGGGGCGCCCGCTCCGCCCCCCACTACCCTGATCGCCGCCCGGGCCGTAAGGGTCTCGAACGTGAACAGACGCACCTTCTATATGTTCATGTCGCCCAGTTTGCTGGTCATGCTGTCGCTGATGGTCTTCCCCTTGCTGACCTCGGTTTGGCTGAGTATGCAATACATGACCTTCCGCAATATCAATGAGCCGGAATTTGTCGGCTTGGCGAATTACGTCGCGGTATTTGACGATCTGAAATTCTGGCAGGCTTTCACCTTCACCATGACTTATATCGCTATCGCCGTGCCCATGATTATATTCGCTGGATTCCTGATCGCGGTCTTGCTGGATCAAGTCTCTCGGAGCATCCGCGGCGCCTATCTGGCCGCCTTCCTCATGCCCTTCATCGTCGTGCCCGTGGTCGGTACGCTGATGGTCAAGCAGCTCTTTGAGTCCGGCGGTCTCGTCGCCTGGCTTTTCCGCGAAGTTGTTGGATCACGCTTTATATTCACCGAGCAGACAGTCAAAGGGCTCATCCTGGTCCACGCGCTGTGGGCGGCCACGCCTTTCCCGCTCATCGTCTTCTTCGCCGGCTTGCAGACCCTGCCCCATGAACTCGTCGAAGCCTCCATGATCGACGGCGCCACGCGCCTGCGCCAGGTCCGCTACATCATGATACCCCATCTGCGCTCGCTCTTCGTCTTCGTGGGCTTGATCTCGATCATGGACGCCTACCGCGTATTCGATAGCATCTTCGTGCTGACGGAACAGAACCCGATATACAAAGCGGAAGTCATGATGCTATACACCTTCCGCACTGCCATGAGCGTGCAGCGCCTGGGCAAAGCCAACGCCATGTCGGTGATAACCGTCGTGATGATCCTGGTCGTGCTGGTGCCCTTCCTGGCGCGCACCTATAAAGAGCAGACCGAAGAGCGCTAACATGAAAAGGATCGAAAATCGTTACGCGCTCGGCATTATCTACGTTATATTGACGCTTTACGCCGTCTTCAGCGTCGTTCCCTTCTTCTGGACGACGATCCAATCTTTCAAAACGCCGCGCCAAGCCAATTCCCGCGTGCCCTTATTCATCTTCGAACCGACGACGGACAATTACACCGACCTCTGGCTCAAGGCGATTCCCGATGATCCCTTCGTCGTAGCCATCGTGCTTGTAGCGATATTCGGCTTGCTGGTGCTGGTCGCCATAAACGCGCGGCGCTTCCCCGTACCACGTGGTTATGTTTACCTGGCTGTTCTCGCCATCGGCTTCGCCGTCCTGTGGTCGATACCCGGCTATATTAAAACACAAACTTTCTACGACTATTTCCTCAACACTATCATCGTTACGACGGGCACCATCTGCATCTCGATCTCAATCGGTTGCATGGCCGGATACGGTCTGGCGCGCTACAGCGGCATCGCTGGCGTCGTCATTCTGGTTGCCGCTTTGGGATTCCGTTCTTTGCCCGGCATGTCCTATATTCTGCCCTATTGGTGGTTCGGTCAGCGCTCGGGGCTGTATGACACGCATATTCTGCTGATCATTACGTTGGTGGCGATCAATCAGCCCTTCACCATTTGGATGCTGCGCAGCTTTTTCATGAACATTCCCAAGGAGATTGAAGAGTCGGCGATGGTCGATGGCGCCAATCGGCTGACCGCCTTCATCAGCGTCATCATTCCCATTATGTGGCCCGGCATCATCTCGACGGCGCTCTTCACAATGCTGCTGGCGTATAGCGATTTCTTGCTGGTGCGCATCCTCACGCAGTCCAACTGGACATTGACGGTGGCGATCTCGAAATACGCGGCCGGCGAAGACCCGGGACATATCACGCTAGCGGCGGCCGCCGCCGTTTCGGCCGCGGTGCCCATCATCATCGTCGTCTTCATCTTTCAAGGGCAACTGGTCAAGGGATTGACCTCGGGTGCGGTAAAGGGTTAGCGGGCAAGATGGCGCGAGAACGACTGCTCCGATGACCGCCGCCGTCAGCGACATGCCGGCGCGCGGCGCGCGGGCTTATTCTCGCTATCGATTTGTCATTGCCGTATTGATTCTTTGGGCTCATATTTCGATTGGGCTGAACTTCTTCGCCGTCACGCCGCTTTTGCCGCTCGCGATCGATGATTATGGCATCACGCGCGCCAGCGCCAGCCTGTTGGTGGCGCTGCCAACCTTGGTGAAAGCCTGTATCGGCTTGCCGGGCAGCTTGATTATCAACCGTTTCGGATTGAATCGGGTCTTTACCGTCAGTTGGTTCATGCTCGGCATATTGGCGCTTTCGCCCTGGATACAGGATTTCCACCTGATGCTCTTGCTGCGATTCGTTTATGGCATTGGCACCGGTCTGATGATGACGGCTACGGCGTCGCTAATCATGCAGTGGTTCCGCCCGAATGAAGTGCCCATCATTAACACGCTCTTATTGATCGTGATCAGCTTGGGCATCGCTATTTCGATCCCGCTGGCGGCGCCGCTGGCGGAGAGTGTTTCCTGGGAAGGGGTGCTGGGCATCTTTGGCGGCATCGGCTTGTGCGGCGCCATTGCCTGGAAGTTTTACGGGCGGGCGCGGTCGACGCATATACAAGAAACCTCGTCAATCTTCACGCTGCGCGAGGTTTGGGAAGTCTTTCGCGATCGAACGGTCTTCCTGTTGGTGGTCGGCGATGCGCTGGTCTTCGTCAATTACGCTGCGGTAACGAGCTGGCTGCCGTCTTTCTTGCACGAGTTCCGAGGCATGGACCTTGATCAAGCCGGCTATGTCACTGGTTTGCTGCCGGCGGTGGGCATTTTCGCCGTGCTCTTGGGCGGTTTCCTGGCGGTGCGGGTGAAGAATCGACGCCCGCTCTTTCTGGCGCCGGGCGTCATGGTTGCCATTGGGGGATTCGGCGCCTTCCTGTTGCGCGATCCACTGGCGATCAATCTGTCGATACTTGCGCTGGGCTTCGGCACCTGGGTATATCAGCCGGCGCTGTTGACATTGCCGATGCAGTTGCCCTGGATGACGCCGCGCAAGATCACTGTGGTTTGGGGCGCTTCGCTGACCATTGCCGGCTTTGGCATGTTCATCTCACCGGTAGTCGTGGGCGCCTCGCGCGACTTGTTCGGCACCTTTGTACCCGGATTTTCGGTCTGGGCGATATTCGGTTGCGCCCTGATATTCACAGGCATATTCTTGCCGGGACAGAAGCGCAATCATTGAAGACAAAGTAGATCAGAAGAAGTAGAGAAGGGAAGAGATCATGTCCAATTCGCTGAACCAGCAGAACAAGGAAATCGTCTGGGATTACTGGCAGAAGCTGAATCATGTCGGCGTCGACAATGTGCCGGCGGTCATTCGCGCCGCCGTCCATGACGATGTCAATTGGAACGGCTCCGCCCCAATCGACCACATTCTCGGCGTCGAAAACCTCATATCCGGTTTCTGGCTGCCGCTGCTGGGGTCCTTTCCCGACCTCAAAATCAGACCCTATGTCTTCATGGGCGGCATAGAGTCGGGCGAGTCGGAGTGGGCTGGCGATGTCGGCAGCGAGTGGGTCACCGCCTGCGGCTACCTAACCGGCAGCTTCGTCAAGGACTGGCTGGGCATCCCGGCCACGGGCAAGAAAACCAATATCTGGTTCGGGCAATTCTACGTCATGCGCGAGGGCAAAATCGCCGAGAGCTTCGTTCAGTACGACATCCTCGCCGTCATGCGGCAGGCGGGTTATCAAGTCTTGCCGCCCTCGCCCGGCGCGGACGGCGGCAAAATCCCCGGACCGGTCGCCAAAGACGGCATCCTGCTCACCGAGCAAGACCCGCTGGAATCCCGCAAGAGCCTGCAACTGGTCCAAGCCATGGGCAAAGGCCTCATGCGCTATGTCCGCGACCGCGACGGCGGCGATATGAGCCGCATGGAACAGGACAAATACTGGCATCCCGATATGCGCTGGTTCGGCCCCAGCGGCATCGGCGGCTGCTTCTCGCTGGAGGAGTTTGAAGATTTTCACCAGCGCAATTGGCTGCACGGCTTTGGCGACCGCCACCTGGAGGTCGAGCGCGGCGGCCGCAACATGGGCTTCGTCGGCGAAGGTTTATATGCCTGCGGCGGCATCTGGGATGCGGCGTTCTCTTACAGCAACGGCGACTACGCTGGCATACCGGCAACCGGCGAACTCATAACCCTGCGTGATTTCGACTGGTGGAAGCGCGAAGGCGACTACTTGATTGAAAACTGGGTGCCTATCGATATGATCGACCTGTGCCGACAGATGGGCGTCGACTTGATGGAGCGGCTGCGCTCGCAGGTCGAAGAGCGCAAGAGCAAGGGGTGACAAGTTGTCGATGGCAGTCGAGCCAGGGGCGCTCTAGTCTGCCCTGATCTGCATCACCACTTTGCCGAAGTGATCGTGTTCTTCCAGAATGCGATGGCCCTCGTGGATTTGTGACAGGGGAAGAACGGTGTCGATCACCGGTCGCAACAAGCCTTGGTCCGCCAACTCAAGCACGGTGACCAGTTCGTTGTAGGTGGCGCCATTGGCGCCGAGGATGCTCAGTTGTCGGTGATAGATTTGCGGTATCGCCAGTTCGAATTGCCGTCCGGAATGCGACCCGCAGACCACCATGCGTCCGTTGCGCGCCAGGGTCCGCAATGAATCGGCCCAGGTTTTGCCGCCGACATTGTCCTGCACGACGTCGACGCCGCGTCCGTTTGTGGCGTCGATGACCTGTTCAACCCAATCTTCGTCGTGATAGTTGACGACGTGGTCCGCGCCCAGTTCCAGCGCTTTGCGGGACTTGTCGGCTGTTGAGGTGCTGGCGATCACCCTGGCGCCGGCATACTTGGCGATTTGAATGCCCAGGCTGGCAACGCCGCCGCCTGCGCCCGGGATGAAGACGGTCTCCCCGGCGCCCAAGCCCGCCACGGTGATCAACATGCGCCAGGCGGTACCCGCGACGACTGGCAGCGCCGCCACCTCTATATGATTGAGATTCTTCGGTTTTGGGATCAGATTGCGCGCCGGCACGACGACGTACTCCGCCAGACCGCCATTGATGTGCTCGCCGATGATTTGATGTCGCGGACAAACGGTCACGTCTCCTCCGCGGCAGAATTCGCAGTCGCCGCAGGTGACAAGCGAGTACACGGTTGCTTCGTCGCCCGCTTGCCAGCCGGATACGCCCTCGCCGACCGCGTCCAGCTCGCCGCTGATATCGACGCCCGTCGTCATCGGCAGCGGGATCGCGCCGAACTGAGGTCCCCTGCGTATGCCCACATCCAGCCAATTGAGCGCGCAGGCATGCACCTTTAGACGCGCTTCCTCCGCCGCTGGTTGCGGGATGGGCACATGCTCCAACCGAACGACATCTCTGTCACCGTGTTCGTGTATGACCGCCGCAAGCATCTCCCTCATCGTGACCTTCCTTCCCAACTCCATTTTGCTTGCCGCGCAATTGCGCGCGACAGCTCATTGTTCAATGAGGAGCGTACCCAGTGGCACGCGCGCGTCAACAAAAGGCTTTCCATCCGCATCGGTCGCCTGCACCCGCTCTTGATCTCGCATGCGATAGAGCCCGGTGAAGACTTGATATAGACCGGGCGCGAGATCGGCCGGGAGCGGCACCTGCCAGGTTTCGCTGTCGGCGAGCCCGCTGTACCAGAGACGGGTCGGCAAGCGCGAACCTAGTGGCTGCTGATCGTAGACAAACCAGACGCCGCTCTCCACGTGCCCCAAATGTAGATATTGCGCCTGGTCTTCGCGGCCATTTTCGTCGCTACGCCAGGCAAATGGAATAACAAGGTTTTCTCCGGGTCGCGCGCCTTGGGGGAGGTCAACTGCGTCAAGCGAGAATCCGTTGGCAAATTGAGAGAGAGGCGCGGTCGACGGCGCTGGCGAATTGGCCGGCAAGACCAGTTCGCCCAAGACGACTTGTGTCTCGCTCAGAAGTTTGAGATCGCTGGAGAGGACCTTCATTCGTTCATATTCGCCGTTATTCTGGCGCCAGAGCGTTAGCGCGACCCAGAGCGCGCGGTTGGCTGGCGTTGTTGGCGGGATTTCAAACGCTAGGTATTCACGGTAAATAGGCTCATATTGACCCCCGAATATCAGGATTTCAAACTGCGGGCGCACTAATACGTTGCGGCTGACGAAGGATTCTCCGCTCGCTTGGTCGACAAGATGAACGGAATAACCCACTTCTCTACGGCCGATATGATTCCAGTCCCAGGCGGTAGCAGTCGCATAAAGTCGGAGGTTGAAGGTCCCTCGCCCCTCACTGTCGATGCGATAGCCCTTCAATTGAATTCTCTTGTCAAACTGCACTGCTGCCGGCTGCGCCAGGAGCCGCATTTCAAATCGGGGGATGAGGGGAACAAGAAAGATCAATACTATCCAGATTACTGGCAGTGCATAAGGACTGTACTGGACGCGGGCTGATGAGGTTCGCGTCGCGTCGGAAAAATGCCCGAGCATGGCGACCAGCGAGAGCCAGATGCCCACCAATTCGATGATCTCCTCTGGGATCCTGTAGTCAAGGCAATCTTCCAGGCCTATAAAACCCAGGTTGCCGCAGAATGGCGGCAAATCATCAACGACTACGGCGGCAATTGCAACTAGCGCAAGACCAATCAGAAGGCATAAGTGCCATATCCTCGCGCGTCGTGATGAACGCGTCGCCAACACAGTCGTCGCCAGTACAATCGCCGCGCCAAGTATTGAAACGTTTATCTTCCAGGTTCTGGAAGATCCGAGGTCTTTCCAGGCGAAAAACTCGTCAAGCGCCAGGTACAGGAATGACAAACCGAGCCCTGCCAGGTAGAGACGAAACAACGCCGGTCGCGCCCGGGCGAGCGAGGCTGTCAGTAGCGCCAGACCACCAGCCAGCGCTAATTGAGTAGACGAGAATGTCGACGGGATGTTGAATTCCCGATCCAAAGCCCAGAGCCTCTCCTCGAAGATGGAAGTCGGCTGGATTATTTCTGATAGCGCCACCAACAGTATCTGCAGAGCCAGCATGGTAATCCCCAGGGCTTTGGCTGATGGCGACATCCTTGGGAAGAGCAGCCTGGCGCTAAGCAAACAGAGCGGAACATAGGCAATAACAATAAAGACGCGTATGAATGCCTCGTTTGAAACTAGCAACTCGCCTCTATTCATCGACGCTTTCCTCCATTGCGCGACTTAATCTCGCTGTCAGGCCCAGTGTCTGGTGAACTTAACGGCTGATCGCCGGCCGGGCTCAGGTTAGCTTGTCCCGATGATCAGATTGCCCAGCGGCACGCGGGCATCGACAAAACGCGCGCCATCCGCGTCGGTCGCCGGCACTCGTTCCTGATCCCGCGTGCGATAGAGCCCGGTGAAGACTTGATATAGACCGGGCGCGAGATCGGCCGGGAGCAGCACGCGCCAGGTTTCTGTGTCGGTGAGGCCCCGGTACCAGAGGCGGGTCGGCAAGCGCGGACCCAGCGGTTGTTGGTCGTAGACAAACCAGGCGCCGGTCTCTACGTGCCCAAAATGCAGAAACTGCACAGTATCCTCTTGGCTGGCGACATCGCTTCGCCAAGTGAAGGAAACACTCAGGGCGTCGCCAGGTCGGGCGCGCTCCGGCAGTGCGATGGTATCAAGGGCGAATCCGTTGTCGAATGCCGCCAGCGGGGCGCGCGGCGATGCTGTAGGCGAGGAGGGAATGATCAACTCGCCTAGAAGCAATTGCGTATCGCCTATCAATTCGAGGTCGCTGGCGACGATTTGCTGCCGCGCATAACTGCCGTCGTTGTAGCGCCAAAGCGACAATACAACGAAAAACGCGTTGTTAGTTGGAACTTGCGATGTGATTGCAAGATCTATGGCCTGCCTGTAAAGAGGCACGAAGCCGCGCCGCTTGGGCCAAACGATGTCTTTTCGATCGACAAAATCGTCGTAGCTCGCGACGGAATCGCCGCTGACCTGATCTAGCAAATGAATGGAAAAACCTGTGCCAGAACTATCCGAGTCCGCTGGAAGCCGCAGAATAATGGAGGCAGGGATTCCTTCTTCTGTTTCGCGGTAACCGTATAAATGTACGCGCGACGAGAATTCCACTGATGCGGGCGTATCGGGGGAGCTGACCTCAATTGTGTTGGATGGGGAAAATATAGAGATAAAGACAATCCAAATTAGCGGCATCGAGTAAAGTGATAAACGAATGCGTTGCGTCGGGCGTGGCGCAGTGACGGAAAACTCTCCCAACATGGCTACTAGCGTCAGCCAGCTTCCCAGAAACTCCAGCGCCTCCTCAATGACATAAACTCTGATGCAACCGTAGAAGCGCAACTGTCCAATTCCGCCACAAAGCCTGGGGATTTCGTCAATAAGAACGGCGCTTGTGGCAATAAAGGCCAGGCCAGTAAACAGGCAAATGAACCAGATGCGCTCGGACTTTGGCGAAGAGACCGCGATAACCAACGTCAAGGCGGCTACCAGGGCGCCGATTATCACATATTGCTGCTTCCAATCAGCAGAGGAAGACTTCCATGAAAAGAATTCGCCCATGCCAACATACAGGATAAACAGACCAAGCGCGAGCAAATGAAAACGCTGCCAATAGCGCTTGAATCGAGAACAAGACGCTGTCAACATCGCTACGCAGCCAACAAGCGCCAGTTGCATTGATGACAGAGCGCTCGGGATATTCCATTCTAGGTCTGGATGCAAGAGCCATTTCTCAAATTCCGAATTCGGTCGGTATTCCAAGAACAGCATGATCACGACGACTTGGGCTGCCAAGAAACCGGTTGCCAGGCGCTTGGCGACTGTCGTCAAGTACGGGAACAGCCGCCGATACACAATCAGGCATATCGGGACATAAGCCAGGCAGAGAACGATTTGGATTATCGCCTTGTCTGATATTGGCAACTCACCGCCAGGCATCGGCTCTATCCTTTCCAGAGCGAATTCAATCCAGTGGTCATCGCAAGGTCAGCTGAACTCCTCGACCGAGTTCATCGCGAACATGTTTGCGCCTAGGCGTCGCCGACTGACAGTGTGCCCAGCGGCACGCGGGCGTCGACAAAACGCGCGCCATCCGCGTCGGTCGCCGGTATGCGCTCCCCGTCGCGCGCGCGGTAAATGCCGGTGAAAACACTATATTGCCCGGGCGCGAGATCGGCCGGGAGCGGCACGCGCCAGGTTTCTGTGTCGGTGAGGCCCCGGTACCAGAGGCGGGTGGGCAAGCGCGCGCCCAGCGGTTCTTGGTCGTAGACAAACCAGGCGCCGGTCTCTACATGTCCCAAATGCAGATATTGCACATGGTCTTCGCGGCCATTTTCGTCGATACGCCAGGCAAATGGAATGACCAGGTTTTCGCCGGGTTGCGCGCGTTCGGGCAGCTCCACTGCGCCGAGCGAGAATCCGTTTTCGAACTGGGCGAGAGGGGCGGTCGTCGGCGCCGGCGAATCGGCCGGCAAGACCAGTTCGTCCAGCAGTACTTGCGCTTCGCCCAGGAGTTTGAGATCGCTGGAGAGCACGGGGTCGTAAACGATTTGCTCACCCTTTTTGCGCCAAAGCGTCAGCACAACCCGCAGCGCGTGGTTAGTCGGCGTCCCTGGCGGAAACTGAATGCGCTTCCACTGTCTATAAACCGGCACATGTCCTGGCGCCAGATAGAATTCGAGTCGACGATAGGCATGTGTATTGCGGCTGACGATAGATTCCCCGGTGGTCTGATCGACGAGGTGAATGGAATAGCCCAGCCCATTATAATCCCATCCTTCCGGCGATATAAAGAGATGAACCGTGAAAGAAGCCGCTCTCGTTTCGATACGATAGGCGTGCAGCCCCGCGCCCGACTCGAACGCTACCGCGGCCGGTTGACTAAAAGACTGCTGCGCTACGGGCCAAATGGGCGCGATCGGAATGAGCAAAACGATGCAAAGCGCTGGCATGGCATAAAGCGCCCGTCTGAGGCGCTTTGAGGGTGGCGACGCATCTGAAAAATGGCCCAGTAGCGCGACAAGCGTGAGCCAGATGCCCAGAAACTCGAGAATTTCTTCAAATGCCCACGCTGTGCTGGGCGGGCATTTGTGGATGAAGACCACGCCATAATTGCCGCAGACGCTGCCGACCTGTTCGACATAGATTGCGCCTGTGGCGCTTATAGCTAGCCCTGCCAGCAAGCAGGCGTGCCATTTCCAGGACGGCCGCGGCGAGAGCGCCGCCACAATCAGCGTCGCGGCCAGGACGCCCATGCCTAGCATCAGGTAATAATCCCAGCCGGACCAATGTTCATGCACAGTGAAGTATTCATCATAAGCCAGGAACAAGAAGACCAAAGCGATACCGACAAAGTACAGACGCTGCAATGCCATGCGTGACTTGGAAAGCCAGGCAGTTGTCAGCGCGACTCCCGCGACCAAAGCCAATTGCGTCGCGGCCAGCGTGGCGGTCACATTCCATTCGCCTTGAAGCTGCCACAGCCAAACATCAAAACTCGAGGACGGTTGAATGAACAAAGCCTTGCCGATTGCCAGGACCTGCGCCGCCAGCATGATGATCGCCAGGCGCCGAGCTACTGTTGACAGGTCTGGCATGAACCAGCGGTAGACGATCAAACCGGCGAGGGCGTAGATCGTTGGGAAGATGATGCGAGTAAGCGTTTCGACCGTTAGGTAAACTGGACCACTCTCCATCAGCGTCGGACTCCCTTCATCGCTCTACAATCAGCCTTCCCAATGGTACGCGGGCATCGACAAAACGCGCTCCTTCATCGTCGCTGGCTGGCACGCGTTCCTGGTCGCGCGCGCGATAAAGCCCGGTGAAAACACTATATTGCCCAGGTCTAAGATCGGTTGGCAGCGGTACGTGCCAGGTTTCCCTGTCGGCCAGTCCACTGTACCAGAGGCGAGTGGGCAAACGAGCTCCCAGCGGCTGTTGGTCGTGGTTCCACAAGGCGCTGTCCTCTTCGCGAACGAAATGCAGAAACTGTGTATAGTCCTCATAACTTGCGGCGTCGCTACGCCAATCGAATGAGACATTTAGAGTCTTGCCTGGACTGATGCGTCGCGGCATGTCGACGGCTTTAAGACTGAATCCATTGTTGAAAACCGCCACAGGGATCGTCGCGGAGACAATTTCATTCGCGGGCAACACCAATTCGCCCAAGACAACTTGTATGTCCCCCAGCTTTTGATGATCGAAGGCGATGATTTCCTGAAAAACGTGTTCGTCGCCCTTCTTGCGCCAAATGGTCAATACAATCCAATATGCGCGGTTTTTCGGGGTTGCTGGCGGGAACGAGATCCTCAAGGAATTGCGGAATAGTGGCGCGTAGCCGGGCCCAAATAACCACGAATCTTGTGGTATCCGGGCAAATTCATTGAGGCTGGCGATCGAGTCTCCGCTTTCCTGGTCGACTATATGAACAGAGTAACCCATCTTGGCGCCTTGCCCGATGTAATCCCGAGGTCTGGCTGACACATATAGTAGGAGATGGGAAGATTTGTCGTCGATGTCGATACGATAGCCGCGCAAAGTTACGCCCGACTTGAACTGTACATCTGCCGGCCGCGCCAAGAACTGCAACTCAAGCCGGAGGACAACAGGATCAAGGACAAGCAAGAGAATCCATAGGGCAGGCATCAGATACAGAAGACATCGCACAAACAGCTTTGGCTTTGGGACCACGTCGGACAGATGACCAAGCACAGCAACCAGCGTCAGCCAAATGCCAAGAAGTTCGAGGGATTCTTCCCAAAAGGAGAGTTGCAAGCATCCATCCAGCGGCAGGAATACGATTCTGCCGCACAGGGGCGGCATCTTATCGACGACAATGCCTCCCATTACCCCAATTGCAATGCCCACCAGCAGACAGGAGTGCCATAACAATTTCTTACGAGGAGAGCGCAGAGCCGCAACAAGTGTCGCGATTACTGTAATTGCGCCGAGTGTGTTGTAGTGAATCGCCAGTTGGCCGTGTTCATGCAGCTTTAAGTATTCGTCCAAAGCGAGATACGGGAATACCAGACTGATGATCACCAGGTAGAGACGTTCCCAAGCGGGTCGCATCCTGGATAACCACGCCGTCAGAAGCGCAATGCCGCCGACCATAGCCAATTGCGTCGATGTAAGAGTAGCCGGGATGTTCCACTCCTGTTCTAGGTTCCAGAGCCATACCTCAAATCCTGATTTTGGTCGGTATACCAGCGCCATCACGATCGCAAGCGCCTGCGCGATTAGGAAACCGCTGGCTATTCGCTTGTATGTTGGCGTCAATCGGGGGATGATCTGCCAGTAAACGATCGCGCAGACCGGGACATATACCAGGAAGAGAATGATGCGGATTATTGCGTCTTCTGAAATCGGAAGCTGACCATTATTCATCGGCAATAAACTCTTTAGCGCAACTTCGTCCCACTGGACATAACGAGGTCATAGGTACTCTTGAAGTGAATCATACGTTATTGCGCTGGTGTCTAATTGTCCCCAATGATCAGCTTGCCCAGCAGCACTCGGGCGTCCAGCCAGCGTTCGCCCGTCGAGTTGCTGGCCGGCACGCGTTCCTGGTCGCGCGCGCGATAAAGCCCGGTGAAAACACTGTATTGCCCGGGCGCAAGGTCCGCCGGGAGCGGCACGCGCCAGGTTTCGCTGTCGGCAAGTCCACTGTACCACAAGCGTGCCGGCAAGCGCGGACCCAAAGGCTGCTGGTCATAGACAAACCAGGCGCCGGTCTCTACGTGCTCCATATGCAGATATTGCACGTGGTCTTCGCGGCCCTCAGCCTTGCTGCGCCAGGCGAAGTTTATGTTCAGGGTCTCGCCAGGTTGGGCGCGATCCGGCAAATCGACGGCCTCGAGGGCGAATCCGTTGTCGAATTCAGCGAGCGGGACGGTCGGCAGGTTATCCGGTTCTGTCGGTATTACCAACTCGCCCAGCAGCACTTGTGTTTCGCTCAACAGTTCAAGATCGCTGGCAAGGACCATCCGGGGCACATAATCGCCGCCGTTTTTTCTCCAGAGCGAGAGTATGACCCAATAGGCGCGGTTGACCGGAGTTTGCGGCGGGATCTCGACATCGATCACTTGGCTGTAAATTGGGGTGTATTCTGGCCCAAATAACCAAAAGCCGTTCCTTTGATCTTCCCATTCGTCACTCCTGGCGACAGAGATTCCCTTGACTTGATCGACCAGGTGAATGGAATAACCTAGCCGGATGCCATTCCCTTGTTTTGCCGATGCATAAAGCCGAACGCGAGAAACCTCTCCGGAGGTTTCGATAGTGTAGCCATGAAGACTAACGCCGGACTGGAACCGTACAGAGACCTGTCGAGCAAGGAGTCTCATCTCTAACACGGGGACAAAAGAAATTAGCAGAAGCAGGAACACCCAAAGAATTGGCGCCGCATAAAGT
The DNA here is from genome assembly GCA_034420635.1 of Anaerolineae bacterium. Lineage (GTDB taxonomy): Bacteria > Chloroflexota > Anaerolineae > Aggregatilineales > Phototrophicaceae > UBA6055. The sequence continues at coordinate 56,552 of DAOULD010000035.1, forward strand.
TTGCGCTGGACGAGGGGCGATGAAGCCGGCGCTGAGACGGAAAATTGGCCGAGCGCGGCAACGAGCGCCAGCCAAACGCCGATAAACTCCAGGGCTTCTTCAATAGTAGAAAACAGCAAACACTTATTGAGGCGGAACGGCCCTATGCTGTCACAGACCGTCGGCATCAGTTCAAAGCCAATTGCGCCGGCTCCGCTTATGGCCAGGCCCGCCAACAGACAGATCTGCCATTTTCTGACGCGTCGCGGTGAATACATCGCCAGAACTGTAGTTGCCAAGACGACGATCGCGCCAAGCGCAAAATAATACTCTGCCCAATTTGGTATACGCTCATGTATTTTGTGATATTCATCTAGCGCCAGGAACAAAAATACGAGGCCGAGGCCAATGTTGTATAGACGATGATAGATATGTCGCGCCTTTACAATGCGGGCTGTTAAAAGGGCAGCGCATCCGACTAGCGCCAGTTGCACCGACGCCAGAGTGGCGGGGATGTTATACTCTCCGGTTAGAATCTGGAGCCAGTGCTCGAAGTTCGAGGAAGGTTCCCACTCCATCGACCACAAGATCACCAGAACCTGGGCCGCCAGCATCGCGGTTGCCAAACGCTTGGCTGACTGCGAAAGATCGGGTATCAAGCGCCAGTAACTTATCAAGGCGATCGGGAGATACAATGAAATTATGAATATTCGGTTGATGGTATCTGGCGACAGAAATAACTCACCGTTGCCCATAAACTCCTGACTCCCCAGGCCAGCCCGGAAACGCGGGCGGTCAATTGATCACTTTGGCTCGCCTCAACGCTGCATCACTCGATTGTCAGCGCGCCCAGCAGCACGCGAGCGTCCAGCCAGTGTTCGCCATCAGCGTTGGTCGCTGGTACCCTTTCGCGATCACTTGCTCGATATATACCGGTATAGATGCTGTATTGCCCGGGCGCAAGGTCCGCCGGGAGCGGCACGCGCCAGGTTTCGCTGTCGGCAAGTCCACTGTACCACAAGCGTGCTGGCAAGCGCGGACCCAAAGGCTGCTGGTCATAGACAAACCAGGCGCCGGTCTCTACGTGCTCCATATGCAGATATTGCACATGGTCTTCGCGGCTCTCAGCCTTGCTGCGCCAGGCGAAGTTTATGTTCAGGGTCTCGCCAGGTTGGGCGCGCTCCGGCAAATCGACGGCTTCAAGGGCGAATCCGTTGTCGAATTCAGCGAGCGCCGCTGCCCGGGATACTGTGGTCTCGGCGGCGACAACGCGTTCGCCCAGCACCACCTGCGCCTCATTCACAAGATGGTGATCGCTGGCGCGTACCTCAAAGGGCTTGAATTGTCCGTCTTTTTTGCGCCAGAGCGTCAGCACGACCGACAGCGCGCGGTTGACCGGCCTTTCCGGCGGGAGATGAACTTCCATCCATTGGCCATGGAGGGGGGAATAGTTGGGACCGAAAAACCAGAAACCATGTTGGCGATCCGCCCATTCATCGAGGCTCGCGACCGATTCGCCGCTGACTTGATCGACCAGGTGAATGGAATAGCCCAAGCCGAGATACTCCCGTTGTCGGGCGGACACAAAGAGCCGGACGCGTGAAGACGCTTTCAGGTTCTCCAAGGTGTAGCCATGCAGATGGATGCCGGATTCAAAGGCCACTGAGGCGGGCTTCGCCATTAGCTGCAATTCCAGGCGGGGGACAAGGGAATTGAGGAATAGCAGAAGAATCCAGAGGGCTGGCAGGGCATATGGGATCGCCCGGACCCGAGCCCGCGGCGTCAATACACCTTCAGAAAAATGGCCAAGCATGGCGACGAGCGCCAGCCAGATACCCAAAAGCTCCAGGGACTCTTCCTGGAAATAAAACTCGAGGCAACCGTCCAAGCGAAGCGATCCCAGATTGTCGCAAATTGGCGGCAGCGCGTTGAACACCATTGCGCCCAGCGCGCTCAAAGCCAAACCAACAAGGAGGCAGAAATGCCAAATCCAGGCAGTCCTTGCCGAGCGCCGGGCCACAACCAAAGTAGCGATGACCACCGCCAGGCCGAGCGCAATGTAATACAGCTCCCAAGACTCGATAAACTCGTGCAGGGCGAGGTATTCGTCCAAGCCCAGGAAGACAAACACGCCGCCAGTCGCCGCCAGATAGAAACGGACTAGCACGGGGCTGGCCCGGGCCAGCCATGCTGTTGCCAGCGCGACGCCGCCGACCATACCCAATTGAGTCGACGCCAGGGTGGCAGGGATATTCCATTCCCCGTGGAAGTTCCAAAGCCACTTGTCAAACTGCGAAGTTACGGTTGCCTCCAGTGACAACACAACTACCAGCAACTGCGCCAAGAGCATGAGGCTTGCCAGGCGCGCTGAACTCCGAGATAGTCGAGGGATCAGTTGCCAGAAACTTATCACACAGGCCGGTACGTATAGCAAGAAGATGAAGATCCGGATAACTTCGTCGCTGGAAAGCGCGGATTCAATGCTGTTCATATGCTCCTAAAGCAATCCCGTGGCCCTTTCAAATCCCCAAGCGCCGCTAATGCGGCTGTTCCGCAGAAATGTATCATTCTATCGTGATGATGCCTAGCGGCACGCGCGCGTCAAGCCAAGGCGTTCCATCTGCTTGCCTTGCCGGCACGCGCTCTTGATCATGCGCGCGATATAGCCCGGTAAAGACGCTGTATCGCCCTGGCGGGAGGTCTGCAGGGAGCATAACCTGCCAGGTTTCGCTGTCGGCCAGGCCGGCGTACCAGAGACGGGTTGGCAGGCGCGGCCTCAGTGGCTGCTGGTCAAAGACAAACCAACTGCCGCTCTGAAAGGACTCTGCGCCCCCTTCCATCCTAACTCTGTACCCTATTTTATTGGACAACTTAGCTGTCCACAAAATCGGGGCAAGTTCACAGAGCCATTCTTGAAATAGCGACGTTGGCCGGATCGCCAGGGACAACACCAGCACCAACACCTGAGCCGCCAACATGCCAATTGTCAATCGCTTCGATGTCGGCGAGAGCGACGGGCTCAGCCGCCTGTATACAAGCAGACACAGGGGGACATACAGCACAAAGATGTAGAGCCAGATCAAGTCTCTGGGTCTAACTTCAAACATAGGGACTCATACGCCCACCGCTGTCAAGCGGGTCTCGTTGGATGTGGTTGACCATGCGCTCAACCAATCTTGGCATACGTGTTGTCCTTGCGCAACTCAAGCTAAGGCAGTTGGCGCTCGAGCTTGGGCGAATCTCGATGCTCGCCGTAGAGGTGGCACTGGGCTGTATGCTCGTTCTCGTCGGTGATTTGCGGCGGGCGGACCGTGAGACAGGCTTCCATAGCGTCGGGGCAGCGCTGGGCGAAGGGACAGCCGATAAACTGTTCGGTGGGGCGGGGGACGCCTTCCTGTATTCGCAGTGGCGGGTTTTCAATGGTGGGATCGGGCACCGGCACAGCCGCGATCAGCGCCTTTGTATAGGGATGCTGCGGATTGTTGATGACCTGGTCGCTCGGGCCGATCTCGACAATCTCACCCAGATACATGATAGCGATGCGGTCGCAGGTGTATTGCAGCAGCGACAGATCGTGCGAGATATAGACTGTTGCCAAACCCAGTTCTCGCGCCAGGCGGCGGGTGGTGTTCAAGATGCCGGCCCGCACCGAGACATCAAGCATCGACACCGGTTCGTCCGCAACCAAAAAGTCGGGATGCAATACCAGCGCCCTCGCCAAGACAACGCGCTGCAACTGCCCGCCCGAAAGTTGGTGAGGGTATTTGTCGAGGAAGACTTCCGCCGGGCGCAAATTGACGCGATCCAAAGTCTCGATCACGCGATCAAGGCGCTCGTTCTCGTCTTTCCAGCCGTGAATAATGAGCGGCTCGGTCAGTGAGCGATAGAGCGTGAAACGCGGATTAAGCGCTTCAAAGGGATTTTGGAACATCAACTGGACACGGCTGCGGAAAGCCAACAAGGAATCGTCATCCATCCCGGCGAGGTCGGCGCCGTCAAAGATGATTTCCCCGTCGCTGGCGTCGATCAGCTTAACCAGAAGTTTGCCCGTGGTCGATTTGCCGCAGCCGGATTCACCAGCCAGCCCCAGGCTCTCTCCGCGTTTTAGCGAGAAGGAGATGTTGTTGACGGCGTAAACTGTCTGCTCTTTATCGCCGCGCAGCAAACCCGCCAATCCGCCGCCGATCTTGAAGCGTTTGGAAACGTTCTGCAATTCGAGCAGAGGTTTTTCTTCCCCCACCTCAAGCCCCTCTGCCCATTGCGATGGAGAGGGGGGCGTCTCTACTGAAGCAGTCGCTGGAAGTGGCGCATCCAAGTCCTCCTCCATTGCGATGGGGTCGCGTAGACACAGACCCGCCGGGGGGGATTTAGGGGGGGGTTGGCCAGCCTCCGCGAGGGAAAGCCCCTGCGCCACCTCTACGCGCTGCCACAGGGACGGGTCTTCTGATTGAACGCGCAGGGCATCCATCTCGTTGGAGCGCAGGCAAGCGGCGGCGCGGCCGTCGCCGATCGCTTCCAGTTTCGGGTCTATGTCGTGGCAGGCGTCCTGCACGAAGGGGCAGCGTTCAGCGAAACGGCAGCCGCTTGGCGGCTCGCGCAGGTCCGGCGGATAACCTTCAATGGAAACGAGCACATCGCGCGGGCGCGCCAGATTCGGGAAGGCTTGTTGCAAGCCAAGACTGTAAGGATGGGCGGGCGAGGAAAAGAAGGGTTCGGCAGCGGCTTGTTCGACAATGCGCCCGGCGTACATCACCGAAACCGAATCGCAGACTTGCGCCACCACAGAGATATCGTGGGTGATGAGCATGACCGTCAGATTCAGTTCCTGCTCCAATTCGCGCAGCACCTCCAAGATTTGATGCTGCACGATAACGTCAAGAGCGGTGACCGGTTCGTCAGCGATCAAGAGGCTCGGCTCCAGCGCCAGCGCCATAGCGATGACGGCGCGCTGTTTCATGCCGCCGGAGAACTCATGCGGATAATGCGTGAGCCGCTCGGTATCCAAGCCCACCAGGTCAAAGAGATCTGCCGCCCGCTTCAGCGCAGCCTTTTTGCTGTATCCGCCGCGCACCCGCAGCAGTTTCGTCAGTTGGCTGCCGACTCGCTGCACCGGGTTAAGCGAATCCATGGAGGCTTGCGGAATCGTTGCGATCTCGCGCCAGCGCAACTGACGCATCTCGGCTGCTGGCAACTGCAGCAGATCCATGCCTTTGAACATGATCTTGCCGCCGGCAATCCGGCCGTTACGCGGCAGCACCTGCACGATCGCCTTGAGCAGCGTAGTTTTGCCGCAGCCCGATTCACCTATTAAGCCGAGGCGCTGCCCCTCTTCGAGATCGAGCGAAACGCCATCAACCGCCTGTACCGTGCCGTCCTGTGTGGCGTAGTTGACGCTCAGATCGCGGATGGAGAGTATTGACATCGGTGAATTCCTAAAGGATGACTACATCCGCCGCAAACGCGGAAACAATACTTCCTCGTAGCCCCGCCCGATAAAAAATCCCGCCATTACGGTCAGCATGATGCAGAGCCCGGGCGGCACAATCCAGTAAAAGGCCTCGCGTGAAAGCGCCAGGGAGTTGAAGGCGTCCTGCAGCATGTAACCCCAGCTGATTGTCTCCGGGTCGCTGAATCCCAGGAAGCTTACGCTCGCTTCGGTCAAGATGGCCCAGGCAATGGCGAAGGAGCCATAGAGGAAGGAAAGCGGCAGAATGCTGGGCGCGATATAGACAAAAATGATGCGCAGGTCGCTGGCGCCTGATACCCGCGCAGCGCTGACGAATGCTTGCTCTTTGATCACCAGCACTTGCGAACGAATGACGCGGCCGGTATCGCGCCACAAGAGCAGCGCCATCGCGATGACGACATTCCAGATGCTGGGATCGAAAAATGCGGAAATTACGATAATGAAAGGGATGAAGGGAATGCCAAAAGCGACATCGGCCGCCCGCATCAGGATGGTGTCGATCCAGCCGCCGTAATAGCCAGCCAGCAAGCCGATAACCGTGCCGATGACCGCCACCGCCGCCGCCGCGGAAAACCCGACCAAAAGCGCCGAGCGCGAGCCGTGGATCAATTGCGAATAGATATCGCGTCCGATATTGGTTGTGCCGAGCAAGAAGGTGTTGGTATAGCCCTCCGCCTCGTCTTCTCCCGGTTCGGCGAGCCAATAGGGCATCGCGTCCTTGATCCAATCGCCTTTGTTGTTCTTGAGCGGATTTAGCGGGTCGTTCGGGGCAATTTGTGGCGCCAATATCGCCACGACGGTGAAAACTGCGAAGATCACGAGACCAAACAGCGCCATTTTGTCCCGCTGAAATACCTCGAGGTTTGTCTCCCAGAGTTGACGGATAGCGGAGCCCTGCCGGAATCGCGCCGTCGGCTTGCCGGTCTGCCCCTCACGCGCCATTGCGTCTTGTTGCATGACCATACCTCCGCGTCAAGAGACCTGCGCCTGCGCGCTTGCCCCTACGCGCGGGTCGAGCAGGCTGTATAAGATATCGGCGATGAAATTCATGAAAACGATGATGAGCGCGATGAAGAAAAACGCGCCCTGCGCCAGCGGATAATCGGCTTGCTGGACCGCCCGCACCAGCGTCCGCCCCAGCCCGGGCCAGGAGAATACGTGCTCAATCACCACGTTGCCGCCGATGCTGTAACCGATGCCCAACGTCAGCGCTGTCAAAACCGGCAGCATGGCATTGCGCGCCGCCGTCTGGATCATCACGCGCCACTCGCTGTACCCGGCCAGCCGGCTCATCGTGACATAGTCCTGGTCCAGCACTTCCAGCATGTTCGAGCGCATCAGCAGCAGCGGCAGCCCGTGCAAATAAAGCGCCAGCGTGAAGGTGGGCAAGATCATGTGCCGCCAGAAGACCGGCGACAGCAACTTGTCCCACTCCGTCTCCCAGCGGTATCGCACCATTGGCGGTCCAATGCCCGACGAAGGCAGCAGTTTCAGTTGGAAGGCGAAGAAGGTCAGCAATAACATGCCCACCCAGAATTGCGGCGCCGCTCGGGTCATCAGCGTGAAGGTGGTCCCGACCCGCTCAATCGCGCTGCCGCGCAGCGCCGCCATCGCGATCCCCCCAAGCACCCCCACGGCATAGGCTAGCAACAAAGAACTCAAGGTCAAATAAATTGTATTAGGCAAGTCCGCGCGCAGGATATCCATGACGCTCTTGCCGGAATAGCTGAAGGTTTCGCCCAGATCGAGTTTGAGCAGATTAAGCAAATAAATGACGTATTGTTCGCCCAGCGGCTTGTCGAGACCAAAACGCGCCAGCAGCGCCGCTTCCTGCTGTTTGGTGAAGGTCGTGTCGATGTAGCTGGCCAAGGGATTGCTCGGCGCCAAACGGAACAGCAGGAACAGCAGGCTGACGATGATCCAGAGCACCATCACGCTCTGCAAAAAACGCCCCAGGATGTAATAGACGACGCCGCGGTTCATTTCTTATCTCGCTTAATTGCCTGTAGGGGCGCCCAACCTGGACGCCCGTCACTCGTTCGCTTGTGATTCGGGCGACATGATATGTCGCCCCTACAGTTCCAACATATGCGATGTTTGTAGGGGCGGCTCGTGAGCCGCCCGCACAAGGACAAGGCTTGATGTGGGCGAGCCAAGGTTCGCCCCTACATCTTCTGCGTTATTCAGCACTCAAGCCTACGGATAATGCAGGCGTCCGTCGTCATCCCAACTGTAGCCGGCGCTTTCCAGCAAAGCGCGCGCGCCTTCGATGCTGAAATCGTAGGTGGGCAGATCGTCGCATTGGCGCCAGTATTCCAGCGCGGCCGAGACGAAGCTGTCCGCCGGCGCGGCCATGCCGTTGAAGATGTTGTCGATGATGAACTGCTGCGGAATAGTATGCGCGACGGCTTGACGGAAGCTCACATCGTCAAAGGGCGCGTAGCGCACGTTGAAGGCGAAGTAGTTCATCCCGATGCTGATCGCCGAAAACAGATCGAGGTGCTCATTGTCGTCGACGATTTGCTGCAGCACACCGGGATCGCCGGGCCATTCCCAGAGGAAGTTCATCTCGCCCGCTTGAATCTGCCCGAGCGTCGCTTCCTGGTTCGGCAGAACGTTCATAATCCAGGTATCAATCTTGGGGCGCGCCCAGTGATCGTCGAAAGCCTCAAGGAAGACGAACTCGTTCACATCAAAGGCGACGTACTTGAAGGGACCGGAGCCGATCGGGATTTCTTCCTGGATTGAGTCGGCATCGGCGTCATCCCTCGTCAGCAGATCGTCGATGATCGGTTCCCAGATATGCTTGGGAATCAAGTTCAGTTTGGCCAGCGAGCTGGTCTCGAAGGCTGCCGAAGGCGTCTTCAGCGTGAAACGCAGGGATAGGTCGTCGATGATCTCGATATTGGCGACGTTGCGGGCGAAGGGATGATAATCCGGCGCTTCTGGACGGAACTCTTCCTTGCCATCCTCGTCCACCTGCGTCGTGCCGGCCAGAGCCGCTTCAAAGGAATAGGCTGCATCATCGGATCGCACATCCTCGCCGTCATGCCACTTCATGCCCTCGCGCAAGGTGACAACGACGTTGAGCTGGTCTTCCCAAACGACGCTCTCGGCCGCCCAGGGCTCCGCCACGCCAATCGGGTTGATGCGCATCAGGCGGTCCCAGGTCATCTCGGTGACGCGGCTGGGCGCATCGCCGGCGATCTCCAGCGGATTGAAGGAATTCAGGAAGGAAGTGGTCGAGGTGATCAGCGTCTTGTCGTCGGTAGTCGGCTCGATACCGATCCAGGTCCAGAAGTTATGCACGCCGATGCCGGCCTGCGTGACAATGCTGTCCGCGTTGAAAACGGCTGTGTTGACGACCTGCGGCGTGAGCGGGTGAATGAAGTAAGCGTTCACCATATCGTTGCGGATAACTTGCTGCGCTTCGCAGATCAACTCCAGCCGCGCTTCCTTGTCCGCGACTTCCACGCGTTGCGCTTCGGCCAAGGCGTCATACTCGGGGTTGTTGTAGCCGATGAAGTTATAACCGCCGTCGCGTACGCTGGAATGGAACAGGTTGTACGTGAACTCATCCGGATCCGAGCGCTCGGGGCGGCCCACCATGCGCCAATGCGTCATCTGGAAGGGACGCTCGGCGCGGCCTTCGCCCTCGACGCGGCTGTACCAGATTTCATCAATCAACTGCGCCCAGGGGATGGCGCGGTGTTCGACTTCCAGCCCGAGTTCGCGCATGTTCTCGACGACCAGACGGGTGGTCTCATATTCGATTGGGCGCTCAGCCTGTGTGACAGAATGAACAATAATCGACGGCACAACTTCGCCCATGCCTTGCGACGATACCGGCGCAATCGCTACCATCACCAAGGCGGCAATCACTGAAATTCTTGCCAGTTTTCTGCTCATGACTCGTTTTTCTCCGTTTCTTCATTTTCCTGACAATTAGCGGTCGATTCATTTTGGCGGTATTGGCGGCACCTCCTTCAATTGCATTCAATTCCTCAAATGTTGAAAACGGGTGAATAACGTATCTGTTAAACTACCGATAAATGCCCGATTCCGTCAACATGCGATATTGTCGCATTAGGCGACATGACATTCAAACGTTCGATCAGCGCCTCCGCCGCCGCGCCTTTCAGCAGCGCCGGATTGCCAAGGTCGTCCAGCAGGACAGGAACCAAACGATACGCGATTTCGCCTTCGTCGTCCAGTTCGGCGACGACGATGAGCGACTCCGACCAGTTGCGATCCCGCCGCGCCATGGTCAAGCCATAAGGCGCGTTGCGACTGACGGGCGTCTCCTGGACCGGCCCCTTGTTGTGATGGAAGACGAAGTTGCCTAGACTATAAAAGATGGGTTTGCCTTTGTAGACCTCGACTTCTTGAAGCGAATGCGGATGATGCCCGACGATGACATCCGCCCCGGCTTCGATCAAGGCGTGACCGACCTCAACCTGATAGTCAGCCAATCCGTCTTGAAAGCGCGGACGCCAGAAGGGCGGCACGCCCCAGTGCATCGCCACGACGATCAGATCTACGTCGTACAGAACACGCTCGATAGCGACAACCGCGCGGTCGATATCTTCCTGCCAGGCGCGGGTATGGACATAAGGCGCGCTGCCCGGTTGCTCCATGCTGGCTGGCGCGTCAATGGCGTAGGATTCCGAGACATGGATCGGCGCCACGCCCGGGCGGTTGGCTCCCGCTGCCGAGAGCGGACCGAGCGTCGACGCAGCGCCCAGAAAAGCCACGTCGACATCGCCTTTGCGCATGATCTTGGCTTCCCAAGCCAGATCAATATCCAATCCCGCGCCGACATAGGTCAGGTTGCGCTGGTAGAAATGCGTCAAGGTGTCCACGAAACCGAGTTCGCCAAAATCCATCATGTGATTGTTGGCCAGCGTCAAGACTTGAAAACCCATACCCATCACGTCATCAAGCAGATCAGGGCGCATACGCATGTTGATCCATTTTTCAGTCGGCTCTCCGCCGTTGGATACCGGGGTTTCCAGATTGCCAAATGCGAAGTCGGCCGACTTGAGCGCGTCAATAACTTCCGCCAGTTCACTGCTGTCGGGCAGGGGCTGCTGCAAGAATATGTCGCCCACCATCGCTACTGAAGCCATTGCCTCACTGAGTCCTAAACTCTCTCGCCGCCTTTGTAAACGGCGGCAATATCGCGCAGGTTGCGGATATTAACCAGCGGATCGCCATTGAGCAGCAGCAAGTCGGCGTACTTGCCCGCTTCTACCGTGCCAATCTCATCGTCCCAGCGCAGAACCTTGGCGTTGTTGCGCGTGCCGATGCCGATCGCTTCCATGGCCGTCAAGTCATTCTCAACCAGCAACTCAAGCTCGCGCGCCATGCTGAAGCGGTGCGGCGCCAGCGGATTGCCGCCGGCGTCGGTGCCGCAGCCCAGGAAGACGCCCTTGGAGCGCGCCAGCGCGATCGTCTCGCGGATCTGTTTGACGCCCTGCTCGATCATTGGCTTGCGCCGCTCGGCATCGGCTTTTTGCACGGGACTCAGCGGGTAGCTCTCCAAGTCGGGATTGCCCACGCCAACGGTCAGCACCAGTTCAGCGCCGTTCGCGACCATCATGTCGGCCGTTTCTTCATCGAGGTAAGTGCCATGTTCGATCGAGTCGACGCCGCCCAACATGCAATTGCGGATGCCGCCGGTGCCGTGACAATGCGCCGCCACCGTGCGCCCCATCATGTGCGCCACTTCGGTCACCGCGCTGATTTCCTCCACGGTCAGTTGACTGGCATGAATATCCTGTCCGGGCGTTGCGCTGCCGCCGGTCGCCATCAATTTAACGATGTCAGCGCCGGCTTTGATCTGCTCGCGGGCGGCTTTGCGCATCTCGTCCGGACCATCGGCCTCGCGAGCGATGAAGTGGGCATGCCCGCCCGTCATGGAAATGACGCGGCCCGAGAGTTTCATGCGCGGACCCTCGATGAAACCGGCGTTAATCGCCTTGCGCAGCGCCATCTCGATGTACTGTTCGCCCCCGACATCGCGGATCGTAGTCACGCCGTGCGAAAGCACCCGCTTGCAGATGTCCACCGCCTCGAGCACCAGGTCATCGCGCGGCTTTTCCAGAAGGGCAAAGGTGCTCTCTTCGCCGTTGTAGCAGATGTGAATGTGGGCGTCGATCAAGCCGGGCATCAGCCATTTGCCACTTACATCTACCTGCTCGACTTCCCCCCATTGTGATGGGGGGACCGAGGGGGGTGGCAGATCCGCTGCGCGCCCGACCCAAGCAATACGCTCACCCTCGACGTACACGGCGGCGTCCGCCAGCGGCTCGCCCCCGTTCCCGTCTATCAGGGTTGCTCCGGTAAGTACGAATCCCATTTGTTACTCCTCCTAAATTAGTTCAAAGTTAGTCATGTAAATCTGACCCGCTTGTCCCAAAGCAATGAGATGATTCACCACAGAGACGCAGAGAGCGCAGAGGGAATAGACTAAAGAAATACGCGCTTGATTCCCTCCCTCAGAAATCGCACATTGAAGTTGATGAGCAATCCCTTTTTTAGGCTCATGAGCTTCATATAGCTCTTCCAGCAAGCCAGGACCAGGGCGCGATGAACTTCTATAGCTGCGCCAATTATCTCATGGGTCAGCGGATCTTGGTTGTGCGAATTCTTCATAGTCGCGTTGCCATTTTTCTCTGTGCTCTCTGTGCCTCTGTGGTGAATCCGACTTGACTTAGTTTTTGCTGTGATAGAGATCAGCCGGCGACGATGCCAAGCCCGATGCGATCTTGGGCGGCGTCATGTAGGCGCGTTTGGAATGGCTCAAGCCGCTGCCCAGCATCGCTTCCAGGAATTTCAGTTGCACGCGCGCCGGGTTCAAGAAGGGCACCCCAAGTTCCGCCTGGCAAGCCTCGGGAATCTCCAGGAAGCCCATGCTCATGCAACCGACGATCAGGGTATCGGCGCGGTCTTCTGCGATGGCTTTCCGCCCTTCCTCAATTGTGACCTCAATCGCTTGTTCGCGGTCTTTATGCAATTCCAGCACCGGGATGTTCACCGCGCGCACGCTCGCCAGCTTATCGCCGCCGCCGCTGTTGCGCATCGTTTCTTCCAGCGGTCCGATGACGCTGTCGGTCACCGTGATGACCGAATAGCGCCGTCCCAGCGCCGATGCCATGAGCGCGGTCGCCTGCCCCGCGCCCACCACGGGAATATCGACCATTTCTCGCAGCGCGCCCAAGCCGGGATCGCCATAACACCCCAGCAAGATGCCGTCCCAACCGTCGGCTTGCAACTCGTGCGCCTTTTTGACCGTCTCGGGGATGGAGAGGTATTCTTCGTACATGCTTTCGATGGAGCCGGGACCGGCCGGGATGTCGGTGATATCGACTTCGGTGTCCGGCGCGGCGAAGCGCTGCAAGTACTCGCGCCGCCTGCCGAGTTCGGCTTGGCCTTCGGGACTGCGTCCCATCGGTCCGGATACCAGGTATATCAGTTTCATTTTTGCTTCTCCCATTTGCCAGTGTTTGCTGGGCGACTCACAGAGTCGCCCCTACAAGGCTTGTCCGATATTAGCAGATTGACACCTGCTTGTGGATTTTTCGCGCTCGAAACCTCTGCAAAAGGGGTGAGTGCGACTGCAAAGCCGGCATTTCGGACGGAGCGCTTCTGACGTGCCGGGGCGGTTTTGAAATCTCTGTGCCTCTGTGTCTCTGTGGCAAATATCTTTGAGTCCTTCGCTCCTCTGTGGTGAATCAAATCTTCTCCAATGCCGCCCGCGCGATATTCGCCGACGTCTCGAAAGCCCAAGCCACGCGATTGACGCCGCGCAAGAGATGCGTGCGCGTGACGCGCCGCATGTGATGATCCGCCTCCGCCAGGTCCAGCGCCGGCGCCAGATCGGGCAATTCCGGCACACGCACCGCCGGCTCGTTGCGGAAGCGCCCTTTCCGCGTGTAGTTGATCAGCACCAGTTCCCGCGCCATGCCCAGCAGGGCGTCGTTATAGGCGCGGACGCGCGGGTCATCAACGGCGGCATCGGCTAATCCGGCTGACTCGGCGTAGAGCGCGTCCAGCGCGTCGTTCAAATCGGCCAGCGCCTCATAGGCCGGTCCGAAGTCCGCGTCGTCGCCGGCCGCGGCCGCGTATTTGTCCAGGGTCGCTTTGAACTCGGCGGCCAGATCGCGGAAGTCGTAGGGATGCAGCGGGTTGTTGAGCAGGCGCTGCAGCGCGGTGGCATAGACCCGCAGGTCCCGCATCAAGTTGTCCTTGTCGGCGATCTCCAGTTGATCGTTTTCCGTATGCCAGGCGATGTTGGCGCCGCAGCCGCCGACCGGGTAGTAGCCCATTTCTTCCGCTTTGGACAGCGGCATCGACGAGAGCAGCATGAACAGGCTCGAGATGCCGATGTTGTTGAAAGAATAGTCGCCGGCTTGGTGCGGCCGCTCGCCGCTGAAGCCCTTGCCGGTCGAGTCCTTGACGGAGGTCGCCGCGAATTCTTCCACTTCGCTCATGACCGTGACGCCGCGATATTCGGTCGCCCAACGACAGCCGGGCGAATCGATATTCATCTGCGCCACGCAATTGCGCGCCAGGTCGAGCCCGAAGGCGTCGGCGTACCAGGTCGAGGCGCCGTAGCGACCGGTGGAATGCCCGGACCACCAGGCGACGCGCAGGCTGCGCGCCATGCCATCGCGATTGTCCTGGAAGATGCGCGCCAGTTCCAGTAGCGTGGCGTCGCCGACCGCGTTGTCGCCGATGCCGACATCCCAGGAATCCAGATGGCCATGAACCAGCACGAAACGCTCCGGCTCGATGCTCCCCTTGATCTCGGCGACCAGGCAGGGGCACTCGAACCAGCCCTCTTTCAGTTCCGTGTGCAATGTGACATTAAGCGCGCCCTCTTCCATCTGCGCCAGCAGGTCTTCGCCATCTGGGCGGTTGATCGAAAGGACGGGGATGGTCGGCTGCCGATGATAATTGTCCAGGTCGGGCGCGCCCCAGATCGTCGTGCAAATGCCCCAATGGATATCGACGCCGGGGTTGATGAAGATCGCGCCCTTCGCGCCTTTATTCTGGAAATACCAGACCGGCGGCGGACCGCCAAAACCATCGACCACCACGATCTTGCCCTCAACATCCACATCGGTCGTCGGCGAGAAATCGAAGAAGTCGACGCTGCGTCCCGCGGCGAAACCTTCAATGCGGACCGCCTCCCCGCTGATGCCGCCGGCTGGCGTGCTGATCGAAAAGCCGGGCGTTTTGGAGCGATAGGATTTGGCGCCCGCGACCAGCGACGCGCTGACCGGCACGCTCAAGAAAAGCTCCGGCATGTGCATGGTGTGGGGGACGCCCAGCGCCGACAATCGATCCGCGATGTAGTTGAAAGCGGTGCGTTCATCTTCGGACGACGATTCGCGCACCAGGGTGGTGAAACGTTCGATCAATGACCAGGGCTCGCGCGAGTCCAGCGAATCGAGCAAACTGTTTTCCAGGTCGGCATGCTTGGATTCGTAAAGTGCTTGCATATTCGGTGATTCCTCCATTTGAAAGTCGTGACAGGTTTGAATCGCGTCGGTCGCCAGTGCAAACTTACCCGAGGCTCGAGCGCGCTGGCTCCAATAATTGTCGCAATACCGCTACGAGAACTTGTCGCGTCGTTTTCCCCGTAAGCGGAACCGAGTTATATTCAGTGCAGGCTATTGTAACAAGCGGAAGTGCTCTGTCAAAACCGATGTTTCGACAAATCGAGTTTTGAGCGCATCATCAAGGAATTTCAGCCTTGGCTATGAATCACAGTATTGTCTCATCCGCAGTTGAACAGGCTCGCCGCGCTAAAGACGCCAATCTCGCGGGATTCAAAGAGTTGCTGCGCTTCCCGTCGATCAGCCAGGATCCGGCCTATCAGCCGCAATTGCTGGCTTGCGTCGACTGGCTCGTTGCCGAGATGAGGCGCGTCGGCATAGAAAATTGCCGGGCGATCGCGACGGCGGGCAATCCGGTCCTCTATGGCGACTGGCTGCGCGCGGGCGACGACAAGCCCACCATCCTCATCTACGCGCACTATGATGTGCAACCGGTCGGCGATGCCTCGCTTTGGCGGACGGACCCGTTCGAGCCGACAATTGTGGGAGATCGACTGGTCGCGCGTGGCGCGGTGGATGACAAATGCGGTATCTGGGTCAATCTCAAGGCTGTTGAGTCCCTTCTTTCTGTATCCCGGGAGTTGCCAGTCAACATAAAGTTCATTTTCGAAGGCGAAGAGGAACTCGGCTCGCGCAACACGGGCGCCTTCGTTCAGGCTCATGAGGCGCTGCTGGCCGCGGATGCGCTGATCATTTGCGACGGTCCTTTTTCGCCTGGGCAACCGATAATCGGCGCTGCGGTTCGCGGCGCGGTCATGGGCGAAGTGAGGCTCAAGGGACCCCCGCATGACCTGCATTCCGGCCGCTATGGCGGAGCGGTGAAGAATCCACTGCATTACGCGGCCCGCGTCATCGCCTCCTTCCACGACGAAAGCGGACGCGTCCAGATCAAAGGCTTCTACGACGACGTCATCCCACTGTCGGACCGACAAGTGCGACATATGAATCAACTTTGGAAGACGATCGGACCGGGCTTGCAGCGCGCGGCGGGGGTCGAGGCTTTCTTTGGCGACTACCTCGGCGTCTTTGCCGAACGCACAACGTCGCAGCCGACGCTGGATGTCAACGGGATTAACGGTGGCTATCAGGGCGAAGGAACGCGCGCCATCATCCCGGCGGAAGCTGCTTTCAAGGTCACTATTCGCACGGTTGCCGGACAAGATTCCGACGCCATGTGGGAGCGCTTCGTCGAACATGTCATGGCATTTGCCGAACCGGGCATCGACATCGACGCCGAACTGCTCAGCGTCGCCCATCCTTTTTTGATGCCGGACGATGGGAGGGAGATTCGAGCGATTCAGCGGGCGCTCAAAGCCGTACTCGGGGTGGAGGCTTTGCTCATGCGGCATGGGGGATCGCTGCCGATTGGCGGTATCCTGGGGCGCGAGCTTGGCCTGCCGGTCACGATGTTGGGATACGGCTCGGGCGACAACTCTCATGCGCCCAACGAATTCATCGTCATCGAGGATCTACAGGCAGCGATCGAGGTGGCGATTCATCTGCTGTTTGCGCTAGGCAGTGACAGCTAAAGATTCGCTTCGCGAGAAGACAAGGTCCCTGCAAGTCAAAGCGCCCTGCAAGAAATGCCATTGCTTACGCCTTGCGCGAACAAATCTCGTTAAGAGACAATACGCCGAAGCTAGAATCCGGGGAGACCTAGAGATGAAAACCATGTCCTTCGACTTCAAATCCCGCCGCTCCATGATCAGCGCCCGGCGCGGCATGGTCGGCGCCAGCAATCCACTGGCTGCGCAAGCCGGTCTCAACATCCTGCGTCAGGGCGGCAATGCCGCCGACGCCGCGGTCGCTACATCCGCCATGATGAACGTGATGGATCCGGGCTCCTGCGGCGTCGGCGGCGATTGCTTCGCCCTGTACTTCGACGCGGGGACCAAGCAGGTCACCGCCCTGAACGGCAGCGGTAGAGCGCCGCAAGCCTTGAGCCTGGACGCGGTGCGATCGCTCGGCTGGGAGAAGATGAACCCCCGCCACGCCCATTCAGTCACTGTGCCGGGCGCCGTGCGCGGCTGGCATGATCTGCTGGAGCGCCACGGCACCATGAGTCTGGCTGATGTGCTCAAGGACGCCATTCACTACGCGAGCGACGGCTACCCGACCGCGCCGGTGGTGGGCTACCGCTGGGAGCGCTCGGAGGCTTTCCTGCGTAGCGCGGCGAATGCCGAAGAGTACCTGCCAAATGGAGAAACGCCGAAAGCGGGGCAGGTGCTGCGCTTGCCCGGCCTGGCAAAGACGCTGCGGGGCATCGCCGAAGGCGGACCCGATGCTTTCTACACGGGACCAGTGGCGGAAGCGATTGTGTCGTCCCTGCAAGAGGCGGGCGGCGTCATGACCCTCGACGACTTGAAAAACCACCATTCCACCTGGGACGCGCCGATCTCTAGCGATTATCGCGGCGTCACGATTGTCGAATGTCCGCCAAACGGACAAGGCTTGACGGCTCTGATCGCGCTTAACATCGCTTCGCATTTCGACCTTGCATCGCTGCCTTGGCATTCGCCGGAGCGCATCCATTTGATGGTCGAGTGCATGCGCCTGGCTTGGGCGGACGCCCATGAATACATCGCGGATATGAGCCAGGCGGACCTGCCGCTAGACACGCTGCTCAGCAAAGATTACGCGGCTGAACGAGCGGCGCTGATCCAACCCTATTATGCTATCGATCCACCGCCGAGTCCCGGAGAAATGCCCGGCCGCTCGGACACGATCTACCTCAGCGCAGTCGATGGTGACGGCAACGCCTGTTCTTTCATCAAGAGCTTGTATATGGGCTTTGGCGTCGGCATCGTCGCGGAAGGAACGGGCGTCTGGCTGCAGAATCGTGGCGCGGGCTTCTCGCTCGTGCCCGGACACCGCAATGCCTTGGCGCCCGGCAAGCGACCCTATCACACCATCATCCCGGGCCTGGCGCTGAAGGACGGCGCGCTCTGGGCCAGCTTCGGCGTGATGGGCGGATTCATGCAGCCGCAGGGACACTTCCAGGTCATCAGCGCCCTGGTTGATGACGACCTCAATCCACAGGAGGCGCTCAATCGACCGCGCTGGTATGTTGACCGGGGCGATCCGGGTGGCGCGCTGCTCATCGAAGAGGGGACGCCCTTCAAGACCATGGCGGATCTGGCCGAGCGCGGTCATCGCATCCAACCGGAATCGGGACTGGGGCGGGGCAACTTCGGGCGCGGACAGATCATCCGCTACGATGCCGAAACGGGCGTGATGCACGGCGGCAGCGAGCCCCGCGCCGATGGGCAGATCGCGGCCTTCTAAAGCAAGTTATCCCAAGATTCTGTTGACCGGCTTTACCGAAAGTCCACAAAGGGCAATACGTTGACGGACAAAACGGTGACCGCGGACGCGCCAGCGAAATCTGGAGTTGCAATGAAGTTTATTGAGGTTCTGCGCGGTCTGCCCTATCAATGGCTGCTGCCCCTATGCTTCTTTTGCCTTGGTTTGACCTACATTTACGCCGCCCCGCATTTTGAAGCGTCGGACTCTATCGCGCATGTCGGCATGATCAAGTGGATCGCCGACCACGATGGCGCGCTGCCAGTCCAATCGCCCGGTCACGCTCAGCTCTACCGGCAGCAGGCCAGCCAACCGCCGCTCTACTATTACATGATGGCCGCGATCTGGACGGCGCTGGATACCAGCGATTTCGACGAGTTCTTCCGCCTAAGCCCCTTTACCATCGTTGGCGACCCCATGCGCCTGGGCAACCGCAATCGCATCTTTTATCGCCAGCCCTATCCGCCCAATCTGCATCAGGGCGCCTCACTGACGCTCTACGTCATTCGTCTGGCGACGCTGGGCATGGGGACGGTGGCGGTCGCGGCGGTCTATCAATCCGCCTGCACTGTGATGCCAGGGCATGAGGACTTCGCTGCGCTGGCTTGCGCTTTGACCGCCTTCAATCCTCAATTCATCTTTATCAACGCCTCCGTCAGCAACGACGGTCTCGTCATCATGCTGTCGGCGCTCATCACCTGGCAAACGCTCGTGATGCTGCGTGAAGGCTTTTAAACGCGACGCAGCTTGGTTCTGGCGATTCTCATTGCACTGGCGTCGCTGGCCAAACTGAGCGGCCTCGTATTTGCTGCCTTGGTCATACTGGCTGGCATATGGACGCTAATAAGCACGCGGGATCGACGCGGTTTTCTCGTTTTGCTGGGCGCGGCGCTGGTCATTGGGCTGCTCATTGCCGGATGGTGGTTCCTGCGAAACTGGGCGCTTTATCAGGAGCCTTTTGGCACGGCGACGATGGTCGATTATGTCGGTGGGCGGCGAACCACGATACCGCAACTGCTGACGCAGGAGTTTCAGGGCTTGCGCATCAGTTTCTGGGGCCTGTTTGGCGCCTTCAGCATCCTTACTCACGACATCCACTATCAACTGATGGATGCGCTGACCTTGGTTAGCGCTGGCGGTTTTCTCGTCTTCGCCGCAAAACATCGTCGTGACAGGTTTACCTTCGCCGCCATCTGTTTTCTCGTCATCATTCTTGCTGTCGCCTGTCTAAGCCTGGTCTGGTGGAGTTTGCAAACGACAGCGAGCACAGGACGGCTGCTTTTTCCATACATCACCGCGATCAGCCTGCTGATGGCAATGGGGCTGAGGACCTTGCGGATTCCCGCGCTTCTGGTCGCTTTGCCCATGCTCGCCTTCAGCATAGCCGCGCCCTTCCTGTTTATCATCCCCAATTATGACCATCCGCCGCAGGTTGATGAACTGCCAGCTTCCGCGAGGCAAACCTTCGCCCGTTGGGACGAGATCACATTGATCGGTTACGAGTTGAAAGCACCTGAGCGCAAGGCATCCGGCCTGGAAATTCCGGTCACGCTCTATTGGCGGGCGCAGAGAGAATCGACCGAGACCAGGGCGCTCTTCATCAGCCTGGTCGATTCGGAAGGCAGCCCTGTGACCAGGCTGGAAACTTTTCCCGGATGGGGCACGCTGCCCACGCGCTGGTGGCAGGCAAATACGATCTATCGCGATGATTACATCCTGCAGATCCCGGAAGGCGTCGCCCGGTCCGCGCCGGCGGGACTGCGCATCGGCTGGTATCCTTTCCCCGGTGGCGACGACATGCCGCCGATACTCGAATCCGGCGAGGAAGCGCCGGTTTATTCGATTGAGTTGAACTTGGCCTCCTGAAGACGAAACGCTCAAAGACCCATGCGACGGGTGATTGAGTTTCCCGGCACATGAATACTTGCGCAATCGGTTGCGCCTGCGGTATTATTTTCCGACAGTCATTTTTTCGCGCGGCGTTTCGCATAGCTCTGTACACGCTTTCATCTAATGCGCCGGGCGAGCGGGGCAGTGCGCGTCAAGTAAAATGCAAGTCCGTCTAATTTGGCATGTCAGAAGGAGGTCTTATTGAATCAGCGCAATCCAGCAAGCAAACCATTTTTGTTCGCCCGATAAGGAGGATATAATGAAACGCTTCAAGCTTCTTTTCGCAATTGCAGTGCTAGTATTGGCGCTCGCCCCCGTCGGCGCGCAAGATGTCACCACGGTCAGCATGTGGTTCAGCGAAGGCTCCACGCTCGATTGCTGGGGTCCCCTCATGCTCGAGTTCAACGACATCGACCCTTCGCTCCAATTGGAAATCGTGCCGCAGGCTAATGCCTGGGATGTCACACGCACCGCTGTCGCCGGCGGCGGCGGACCCGATATCGTCCGCACGCCGGGTCCCTCGTTCGTCTACGAAATGGCGCAGGCGGGCTTGATCCTGCCCATGGACGCCTTCGCTGAATCAATGGGCTGGGGCGATTTCTTCTTCGACTGGGCGCTCGACCTGGGCTTGGTTGACGGTCAACTCTACAGCCTTTCCGATGAACTCGAAACGCTGGTTATGTATTACAACGTCGAGGTCTTCGAGGCGAATGGCTGGACGCCGCCCGATACCATGGACGAACTGAACGCCTTGGCTGAAGAGGTCGAGGCAGCCGGTTTGACCGTCTTCTCCCATGGCAACGCCAGCTGGCGCCCCACCAACGAACATTTCGTCGGCGAATACTGGACTCAGGTCGCCGGTCCCCACAAGGTCTACCAGGCGCTGACCGGGCAGATCCCCTGGACGGACGAGAGCTTGGTCGGAGCCATCGAACTCCTGGACGCGCACATGCAGGCTGGTTGGTACGGTGGCGGCGTTGACCTCTACTTCACCAACGACGGCGTCTACCGGCGGACATCGCTGGCCGAGGGCTCCGCAGCCATGAATATCGAAGGCAGTTGGGCCATCCGCGGCACCGTAGACTACTTCGGCGAGTCGGGCCAGACCTGGGATTGGGTCCCCGTGCCCAGCCACGACGGCACCGATTACTACACCATCGGCATGGGCAATACCAGCTCCATCAACGCCAACAGCCCCAATCCCGAAGCGGCAGCGCAATTCCTGACCTGGTACTTCTCGCCGGCGACGCAAGGCAAGATGCTCACCTCCTGCCTCAAGGGACCGGCGCCCGTCGCCATTGGCGCGGACGTTATGGCTGAGCTAGATCCGCGCATCGCCCGGCTCTATGCCGAACTGTCGGACGCCTCCGCCAATGACCGCTACGGTTACACTACTTGGACCTTCTGGCCGCCCAAGAGCGACGTCTACATCTACGAAGAAGTAGAGCGCGTCTGGACCGGCGAAATCACCGCGATGGAGTATTCGGAAGGCTTGCAGGAGCTCTTTGCTGAAGAGCTGGCCGCCGGTGATATTCCGCCGATTCCAACCCGCTAAAGCTGAGTTTTCTGGCGCTGACCGTCATCTTGGCGGTCAGCGCCTCTCTCAACCCGGGAAAGGCAACTACTATGGCGGTTCTGGCTCAGAAAAAACCGACTACCTTTTTCGAAAAACTCAATGATGAAACCTGGCGTCGTAAATTCTTGCGCAATGTCATCATTCCCTGGATCTTCATCTCGCCGCTCCTGATCATCCATATTCTGGTCGTCGCCGTACCAGCGGTGCAAGGCATCTATATGTCCATGACCGATTGGAAAGGTGTTGGGCGGAATGCCAACTTCGTCGGACTGGACAATTATCACGAGCTGTTTTTCGAAGACGAAACCTTTGGCAAGGCGCTAGGCAACAATATCGCCTGGATGGCTTTCTTTCTCACCGTGCCCTTTGTCCTGGCGCTCTTCTGCGCCACTCAGTTGGCGCAGGTCAAGCGCGGCGGCATGCTCTACCGAAGCATCCTCTTCATCCCTTACGTCTTGGCCAGCGTCGTCACAACAACAATCTGGAAAAACCTCTTGAACCCGCAGCGGGGCATCGGCGCCGCCCTGGATAATATGCTTGGACTGGAGGACGTCTTCGGCGTCGCCTATCTCGGCCGTTCGGAGAGCGCTTTGATGTCCATCGCCTTCATCGATAACTGGCATTTCTGGGGCTTCTTGATGATTCTGTTCTTGGCCGCCATGCAAGCCATCCCGCCGGTTCTTTACGACGCCGCCAAGATCGACGGCGCCAACCGCTGGCAGGAATTCCGTCATGTCACCTTACCCGGCATCAGACCGATTGTGCTCTTTATGTTTATGATGGTGGCGATCTGGTCCTTCCTGGCTTTTGATTACATCTTCCTGTTGACACAAGGCGGACCGGGCGGCGCTTCCGAGGTGATCGCCACGCAACTCTACAAGAACGCCTTCTTCCGCTTTGAAGCCGGCTACGGCGCAGCGCAGGGCGTCGTCATTAGCATATTCGCCGGTTTCATCATCTTGATATTCGTCACCATGAAGCGGAGAGGATGGGATATATGACCGCCGTTGGGAAAGTTTCGCTTCGCGACAACATTCTGCAGCGAGGCCGGAGCAAAGAGCGCAGCAGGCTATTGGTTTTCAACCATACCGTGCTGCTGCTGTTGACCGCCTTCGCCGTCATACCGCTGTTGGTATTGGCTTTCAACTCGGTCAAGACCAATCTCGAAATTGGTCAAAACCCCTTGGGACCGCCTATCAATGTCGTCGCCGAAAACTTCCCCAATGCCTGGGAACGGGGCAACTTCGCCGTCACCATGAGCAACAGCGTGATTTATGTCGTGGCCACTATCGCGGCCGAGTTGGTCTTGGGCGGTTTGGCCGCCTACGCCCTGGCGCGCAAAAGGCCGCCCGGCTCCGACTTGCTCATGCTCTACTTCCTGGTCGCCTCGACTATCCCGCTATGGATGTACATCGTCCCGCTCTTCGTCCAAATCAACTTCTTTAAGCAGAAGCTTGGCGTGGATGCCAGAATCCTGCTCATCATCGTCTATGTCGCCGGCAACGCGCCCTTGACCATCTTCCTGCTGCGCTCCTATATGATCGACTTGCCCA
>DAOULD010000036.1:0-2348 GCA_034420635.1 Anaerolineae bacterium
TCTCCCATAAAGGGAGAGGGGCTTAAAGGGCTCAATACGGGTCACAAGACTCCCCTTCTCCCCTTGTGGGAGAAGGGGCCGGGGGATGAGGGGTGTATTTCAACAGCGACATGATATGTCGCCCCTACACGCTCCTCATTTTTGCATGACTTACTTGCGCTTACTTCTGTGCCTCTGTGGTTAATTTTCAGTTTGAATATATGTCCTTCTAGTAACATCATTTTGAAGCGATTGCCCTGAGCTTGCAGCCCCGGCTCGCGTGACAAGACGCCGCTTAATCAAGTAAAATCGGGCAAGGGACAGCCAGTTGGCAACCCTGTTGCAGCGGATACTTGTATGCCAATTACCTTGACAGCCATACGCCGCAAAGCGCGAGAACTCGGGTTCAACTTTTGTGGCGTGACACCCGCGGAACCATCGCCGACGCTGGCGGCATACCTGCGTTGGATCCAACAAGGCATGCAAGGCGAAATGCGCTATATGGCGCGGGCGGACCGCGTACGGCGGCGGCAGGACCCCCGCAAGATCCTGCCGCAGGCGAAGTCGCTGATCCTGGTCGGCATGGACTATTACGCGCGCTATGCCGACGACGAAGTCCTCAACGATCCCGCGCGCGGGCGCATTGCCGCCTACGCCTGGGGCTTGGACTACCATCGGGTGCTGGAACTGCGGCTGCGTCAATTCGCCGAGTGGCTGGCGGCGCAAGCCGGGCGGGAGATCGCGCAGAAAGTTTACGTCGACACCGGCGCCATCCTCGAGCGCAGCCACGCCCAGCAAGCCGGCATGGGTTTCATCGGCAAGAATACCATGCTGATCCACCCGCGGCGGGGCAGCTATTTCTTCATCGGCGAGATCCTCAGTTCGCTGGAATTTGACGATTACGACGAGCCGCATCGCGAGAGCATGTGCGGCACCTGCGCGCGCTGCCTGCAGGCTTGCCCGACCGACGCCTTTCCCGCGCCCTTCGTCCTGGATTCGCGCTTGTGCATCAGCTATCACACCATCGAGAACAAGGGCTGGATTGATCGTGACTTGCGTGGGCAATTCGGCAACTGGATCTTCGGCTGCGACATCTGCCAGGACGTCTGCCCGTTCCAGCGCTTCGCCGAAGAAACTGACGAAGTCGCCTTCCTGCCATTTGACATGGACCGCGTCGCGCCCAAACTGACCGATATTCTGATGTCCAACGACGATTCCTTCCGTGCCATGTTCAGGCGGACACCGGTTGAGCGCATCAAGCGCGAGCGGCTGGTGCGCAACGCTTGCGTGGCCGCCGGCAACTGGCAGAGCGAAATCGCCATCCCCCATCTGATTCAACTGCTCTACGACGAGAGCGCGCTGGTGCGCGGACACGCGGCTTGGGCGCTGTGGCGGACCATGGAACTGGATAGCGCAAAACTGCTCAGCGACCTCCACCGGCGCGAGGACGATGCGCGCGTGCGCGGCGAGGTCGAGGCGCTGTTGGCGTAGGATTTCACCCCCACCCAACGCCCAGCGCCCCCTCGGTCCCCCTACCTGTCTTCCGCAGATGCAAGAGCCGCATCCAAATCCGGATACCGCCGATGCCAGTCCGTAGCGTCCTGATAGGCTTTGGCGACGGCGAGCGTCTCCGCCTCTTGATACAAGCCGCCGACGAAGGAGATGCTGGTCGGCGTATGTTTGTCGGTGAAGCCGTTGGGTACGACTACGGTGGGGTGCCCAGTGTAGTTGGTGATCTTCAACGTGTCCCAGTCAAGGCCGGGCGAGATGAAGACATCCACCTCCCGCATGACGCGCGCCATATCATGCATCAATAGCGCCCGGACGCGGTTGGCGTTGATGTACTCGACAGCCGGGATGAAGCGGGCGGCGCGGAATATGTTGGGCCAAGCGCTGTCGTCCTGGCGCTTCATGCTGTCGACCGAGCCATCGCGGGTGATCTGGTCGAAAGCGGCGGCGGCTTCGGCGGTCCCAATCATCCAGAGCGCGCTGATATCTCTATCGGGCAGTTCGATGGACCTCAGTTTGAAGCCCTCAGCGCGCATGAAATCCAGCACGGCGGCGCTATTGGCCTGGTTGGCGCGGCGCAGCGCCTCTTCATCAGGGTCGTCGGCCGGCTCAGCCTCAGCAAAGACCGAAGCAGCGTAGCCGATGCGCAGCGACTGCGGATCGAGCGCCGGATCCCAACTGAAGGGTTCGGGACTGATGCTCATGTCATGACCATCGGGACCGTAAATGGCGCTGAATACCAGGGCGCAGTCCTCGACCGAGCGGCACATAGGACCGATCTTGTCCTTGCTCCAACTGAGCGCCATGGCGCCATAGCGGCTGACGCGCCCGAAGGTCGGGCGCAAGCCGCTGACGCCGCA
>DAOULD010000037.1:0-33148 GCA_034420635.1 Anaerolineae bacterium
TCAGTACCTACGCCAGTCAACTGGATCCTCAGCGACTGGCGGAGCGATTCTCAAGCGCCGACGCCGTCCCGCGTCTATTGTCATCGGAAACGCTTGAGATTGTCTCAGAGCAATGGGCCGGCACAGGGGCGAGCTTGCGTCTTGTATCCGCCGAAGAGCAGACTCTTGTCTTCGACTGGTTGTACCTGCCGGGTTGGCGCGCGGACATTGACGGACGGGCGCTGGAGGTCTTTCCCTCCGCGCCGGCGGGGCTGGTCGCCCTGGACCTGCCGGCGGGCGAGTTTGACCTGAGCATTGCGCTGGATCCAACGTCGACTCAAGCGGCCGCGCAGCTTCTAAGCGTCTTGGGATTGTTCGGCTTTGCGGCGCTGTTGATGGCCTGGCGCCTTTTGCCGGACACAGCCGGACTCGAAGATCCGGGGATCAGCCTGGATCTGCCTCTTTTAGCCGGTTTTGCGGTCCTCGGCCTGGGATTGTTTCTTGTCAAGACCTTGGCTCTGGATGCGATTGAGTCGCCGTTTAAGTCATATCGATTTGGTCGGCGCGTCGACGCGCCGGCTCTGGCAAATTTCGCTAATCGAATTGATCTGCTGGCGGCTGACTTGCCCTCGGGATCAATTGATCGTCGCCGCTTCGATATCGTCTTGTATTGGCGTCTGCATGGCGAGACGCTTGACCGGGATTATTCGAGCATTGTTCGCCTGCGCGATCCCGGGGGCGCTATCATCGCCGAAGCAAGTTCCCACGCGCCCGGGGGCTTGGAGACATCGAATTGGCTGGCAAATGCCTACATCGAGGACGTGATCACCCTGGAGATACCCGTCTTCACGCCGCCGCTCGCTGAGGCTTACAGCCTGGAAGTGGCGCTTTTCGATCTTGACACGCTGGAAGACCTGAGCCTGATCAACCTGGCTGGCAATCCGCTGGATGTCAAATATCCGCTCGCTTCGCTTCGCTACCGTCCCTCCGATAGACAAGTTGCGCTGGATGATTTATCCGGCGTTGATCAAGGCGCGGGACCGGCGCTCCTAGTCGAGGCGCCGGAATTGCCGCTCTCGGCCACAGTCGGCGATGAACTGCGATTCAGTTGGGCTTGGCGGAAAGCCAGCGAAGGCGCGGCGGGTCTTGCGGCTCGACTTCTGTGGTTGGATGAGGAAACAAAAGCGGCGCATGTGTCGCGGACCCTGCCTCT
Organism: Anaerolineae bacterium; assembly: GCA_034420635.1. Taxonomy (GTDB): domain Bacteria; phylum Chloroflexota; class Anaerolineae; order Aggregatilineales; family Phototrophicaceae; genus UBA6055. The sequence continues at coordinate 1,193 of DAOULD010000037.1, forward strand.
GGTCAATGGATTTGACATCGCCCAATGGCGTCTTGGCGAGGTCTTCCGCGGTCATCATCGTGTGACCGTGCCGCCGGATCTGCCGCCCGGGTCCTATAGCTTGGGCGCGCAACTGCTTGACGCTGACGAAAACCTGGCAGCCGAAACGATCATGCTCGACGCCGCGATGGCCGTATCGGTTCCCTTGCGGCAATTCGACCCGCCCCAATTCGATTCTATCGCTGGCGCTATTTGGGACAACGGCTTGGTCTTGCATGGCTATCGCTTTGCAGGCGCGAGCGAACTGAGTCTGGTCTGGGGAACCAGACGACCCCTGCCGAATAGCCTCCGTCTCTTTGTCCACGCGCTTGATGAGGGGGACAAGATCGCGGCGCAGTGGGATGGTGTGCCGGTCGACTGGACACGCCCGACAACCGGCTGGTTGCCCGGCGAGTACCTGACCACAAATCATCGTTTCGACTTGCCCCCCGGACAATACCGTGTGCGTACTGGTTGGTATGATCCCGCTTCCGGAGAGCGAGTCGGCATTGGCGAAGGCGACTCTTTCCAGTTGCGAGAGCCCTTTCAATTCGAGTGACGCGGTTCCACGTTTGCCTTTTCACACCTATTGACAACTGTAAATATGCTCGCTACGATATGCGTCCTGAACAGATTTTCTAATCGACGAAACATAGTAGAACCGGGAGAAAAACGATGTACAAAGTCACAAAATACCCCCACGGTACCTTTTCCTGGGCGGACAATACCTCTACCGATCCGGAGAAAGCCAAAGCCTTTTATATGGAACTCTTCGGCTGGGGCAAGATCGACGAGCCCATTGGCGGCGACATGTTCTATACCATGTTTCAGAATCAGGGCGAACACGCGGCTGGCTTCGCAGCCATGATGCCGGATATGCAAGCGGCCGGCATTCCATCGCACTGGACCAACTACGTGTCGGTTGACGATGTGGACGCGATGGTGGATGTCGTCACAGCGAACGGCGGAACGATTGTGTTCGGCCCCATGGACATCTTCGACAGCGGGCGCATGCTGCAGTTCATCGATCCCACAGGCGCGGCGCTCGGTCTCTGGCAAGCCAAGAATCACATCGGCGCCGGTATCGTCAACACCGTCGGCGCCATGTGCTGGAATGAACTGCTCACCAAAGACGCGGATGCCGCCAAAGCCTTCTACAGCAAGCTGCTGGGCTGGGAATACCACGTTGATGAGAACGGCTACATCCTGATTCAGAATCGCGGGCGCAATAACGGCGCGATGATGCAGATGGACGAGAGCTTCGGCGAGATGCCCTCGGTCTGGCAGCCCTACTTCACCGTCGCCGACATCGACGCTTCAATTGCCAAAGCGGGGGAATTGGGCGCGACCATCATCATTCCCAAGACCGAGGCGCCCGGCGCCGGCCATTTCGCCTACATGTCCGATCCCGCCGGCGCTCATTTCTACATCATCCAGTTGATCCAGGCCGAACCCTGGGAAGAATAGACAGAAGCTCCGTATAACGAAAGCCTTGTAGGGGCGACCGGCGGGCGGTGTCTACGCGCCCTATCAGGTTGCCCGCAATGACAGGAGACAAATTATGTACACAGTCACAAAGTACCCCCACGGCACATTTAGCTGGGCGGATACCAGTTCGACCGACTCCGCAGCAGCTAAGCAATTCTATATGGATCTCTTCGGCTGGGGAAAATTCGATATCCCCATCAGCGATGACATGACCTACACCATGTTCCAGCACCAGGGCCAAAATGTCGCCGCGCTCAGCGATGCGACGCCGGAGGCGCTCGAGCAGAATATCCCATCGCACTGGTCATGCTATGTCTCTGTCGATGATGTCGATGCGCTTTTGCCGGTCGTCACGGCAAATGGCGGCCAGATCATCTTTGGTCCCATGGATGTCTTCGACAGCGGGCGCATGGCTTTCTTCATGGACCCGACTGGCGCGGCGCTGGGCTTGTGGCAGCCGCGGAACCACATCGGCGCGGGCATCGTCAACACCGTCGGCGCCATGTGCTGGAACGAGCTGCTCACCCGCGACGCGGCGGCGGCCAAAGCCTTCTACAGCGCCGTGCTGGGCTGGGAATTCTACGGCGATGAGCATTACATCCACATCAGTAACCGGGGCCGCAACAATGGCGGCATGATCGAGATGGACGAGAGCTTCGGCGATACGCCGACCTGCTGGATGCCCTATTTCAACATAGGCGAAATCAACGCGGGCATCGCCCGCGTCAAGGAGTTGGGCGGGCAAGTGCACATGGGCCCGAACGAGGCGCCGGATACCGGCTATTGGGCGCTGGCGACAGACCCGGCTGGCGCGCATTTCTACATCATGGAACTCTTCAAAGCCGACCCCTGGGAAGAGTAGTCTGCGCCTGCAATAAACGAGAGTGTTGTAGGGGCGGCCCATTGGGTCGCCCGCTTCTACAAATACAGATGCGGCTACAGGCGACCAGTGGTGAAAGCCGTGGATACGACAACATCGTAAGGCAATGTAGGGGGCGACCTATCAGTCGCCCGCTTTCCGCTACTCTAGCTGCGGTAAACAGGACGAACGCAAATACATGTCCGACAGCAAGAAAGTGACAGCATTTGGCACCCAAATTACAACATAAAGACAAGCTATGTTGGGGCGACCTATCAGGTCGCCCGCACTGACAGGAGACAAAATGTTCAAAGTCACAAAATATCCCCACGGCACATTTAGCTGGGCCGAGAACGTCTCGACTGATCCGGAGAGTGCAAAAGCCTTTTATTTGGACTTGTTCGGCTGGGGCAAATACGAGTTCCCCATCGACGAAAACAACACCTACACCATGTTCCAGCATCAGGGCGAAAATGCGGCCGCCTTGAGCGGCATGATACCGGAGGGCGTCCCGTCGTTTTGGTTCAATTACGTGACGGTGGAAGACGTCGATTCGCTGGCCGATGTCGTCATGGCGAATGGCGGCACAGTCGTGCAAGGACCCTGGGACGTCTTCGATAACGGGCGCATGCTGCTTATTCAGGATCCAGAGGGAGCGCACCTCGGTTTGTGGCAGCCCAAGCAGCACATCGGCGCCGGAATCGTCAATACCGTCGGCGCCATGTGCTGGAACGAGTTGCTCACCCGCGACGCCGAGACTGCCAAAGCCTTCTACAGGGAGCTGCTCGGCTGGGAATACTACGGCGATGAGCATTACATCCACATCAGCAATCGCGGGCGCAACAACGGCGGCATGATGGAAATGGACGAGAACTTCGGCGAGATGCCGCCTGTGTGGATGGTCTACTTCCACGTCGCGGACATCGACGCGGCGATGAAACGGGTCCAGGAACTGGGCGGAAGGGTGGTTACGCAAAAGATGGAGGCCCCCGACACCGGCTGGTTCACCGTCATCGAGGACCCGACCGGCGCTGTTTTCTACATCATGCAACTGGCCAAAGCCGACCCCTGGGAAGAATAGACTACGCCTGAAAAAAGGAAAGCAATGTTGGGGCGAGCGATTAGCTCGCCCGTTTCTACAATTGTATATGCGGCTGGGAACGGTTGGATAACCGCATTGAAAAGGACAAAAGGAACTCTTCTTCAGGTAGTGTATCTTTTTCGGTAGAAATTCAAATGAGCCAAATCCAGTTTCACCACAGGCCGCGTAGACGCTGACCGTCAAGATACGAAGGACGCAAAGAAAAGGCGTGTTGCGCGCGATTCTCGGTGCTCTCGGTGTCCTCGGTGGTTAAGCTTTTTGTTTCAACCGAAATGGATGCGCTACCCATCGACACAAGTAGTACCAAGAAAGTAATGAGAATCTGAAAAAGCGACGAGGTGTAGGGGCGTTTCGCTGAAACGCCCGACAACAGTTGGTGAAGAAACGGGCGGCACGGCGTGCCGCCCCTACAGCACACCCAGTTTTTCGCACGACTAACTTGGAACTGCTCAGTACCGGACAAGCCTTAAAGATTTCGACTATGCTCGTAGATGGACTTTGGCAAGTTTGTTAAAAGGGACAAAATATGTACCAGGTCACGAAGTACCCGCACGGGACATTCAGTTGGGCGGACAACAGTTCGACCGATCCGGAAGCGGCGAAAGCCTTCTATGTGGATCTCTTCGGCTGGAGCAAGAACGAAATTCCCATCGGCGAAAACATGACGTACACCGTGTTCCAGTTGCAGGGGCACGATGTCGCCGCCTTGAGCGGCATGATGCCGGATCAACTGCAAATGGGCACGCCGTCGCATTGGAACAATTTCGTGACCGTTGATGACGTGGATGCGCTGGCTGATGTGGTGAAGGCCAATGGCGGGACGGTCGTCTATGGACCGGAAGATGTCTTCGACAGCGGACGCATGATGCATATTCAGGATCCGGCCGGCGCGGCGCTCAATTTGTGGCAGCCATATAACACCATCGGCGTCGGCATCGTCAACGCGGTTGGCGCCATGTGCTTTAACGAACTTTGGACCCCCGATGTCGCCCTGGCAAAAGACTTTTACCATGCCCTCTTCGGCTGGGAATACGCCTTGGATGGCATCTTCACCCGCATTTTCAATCGTGGTCGCGCCAACGGCGGCATGCTCCAACTAGGTGACACAAAGCCCCTCTGGCTGCCTCACTTCCACGTCGCCGATGTCGCCGCCGCCATCAGCCGCGTCAAGGAACTCGGCGGCGCCATCGAAATCGATAAGCAGGTAGATGCCGACGGCAGCGAGTGGTCGGTCGTGGCCGACCCGGCCGGCGCCCTCTTTTACATCATGCAGTTGGTCAAAGCAGACCCCTGGGAAGAGTAAAGCCCTCGCTAAACCGGCTGCTGTGGGCTGCGCGATATCCTCTGCCGCTCCTTGCGATCCGGGACTGACGCTCGTAAATCCGCCGCTGTCGGGCGCTCACTTGCCGTCATCAAAACAACTGATGCGCCAAATGTGTTCCTCGCGGTCAAGCAATTCGTCGGCGGCGGGGGGACCCCATGAGCCTTTGCGATAAGTTTGCATCGGCGGCGCGGCGCGATCGTTTTTCCAGCCCTCGATGATCGGATCGACGATTTTCCAGGCGCTTTCGATCTCGTCGCTGCGGATGAAAAGCGCGGCGTCGCCATTGATGGCGTCGAGGATCAAGCGCTCGTAGGCATCGGGCAATTCGTCCGCCACGAAGGCATCTTCGTAGTGCAATTCCATATCCACGGATTTGGCAATTTGCTCATCGGGAACCTTGGCCTGGATGGTCATGTGCATGCCTTCGTCAGGTTGGATGCAGATCGAGAGCATGTTCCGCGAGGGATCGCCGCTCTCGGCGAGTTCGAAGATGCTGTTGGGCGGCCGCTTGAACTGTATGTTCACCTGCGTGGTCTTGCTATGCAGCGCCTTGCCCGAGCGCAAGTAAAAGGGGATGTCTTTCCAGCGCCAATTGTCGATGAAGAGACGCAGGGCGGTATAGGTCGGCGTGTCGGAATCGGGCGGGACGCCCTCCGCCTCTCGATATCCCTCATATTGGGCGCGCACCGTATCGGGGAGGCGAACGGCGCGGGCAGCCTGCAGCACTTTGACCTTCTCATTGCGCAGGGCGTGGCCATCGAAGGCGGAGGGCGGCTCCATCGCGATCAGCGAGAGCAATTGCAGCAAGTGATTCTGCACCATATCGCGCATGACGCCCGATTTGTCGTAATAACCGGCGCGCGTGCCGACATCGACCGTCTCGGCCACGGTCACCTGCACGTTGCTGATATGACTGCGATTCCAGATCGGCTCGAAGATCGTATTGGCGAAACGCATGAACAGGATGTTCTGCGCCGTTTCTTTTCCCAGATAATGATCGATACGATAGACCTGCGATTCGGCGAAAACCGAATGTACGGCTTTGTTGAGCGCCCGCGCCGTCGCAAGGTCATAGCCAAAGGGCTTTTCGATGACGATGCGCCGCCAGAACCGGGCATTGTCTACGCGCCCCCCGCCGTTCTCCCGCGCCATGTCCAGCCGGCCCAGGTTCGTCACCACATCCTCATAAAACTCCGGCGCGACCGACAGGTAATAGAGTCGATTGCTGGCGCCGTTATCAAGCGCCGCCAAGTGGTCCTTCAGGTTTTGATAAGTCTCGGTATGCGGCAGGTTGACCTTGCTGTAGGACAGGCAAGACTTGAAATAGCGCCAGTCGCCCTCATTGAACTGGGCGGCGGCGAATTCTCGCAACGATTGGCGCGCGTGTTCGATCAGCGTCTCATCGGTCCAATCGCGGCGGCCCACGCCGACGATCTTGAGCTTTCGGGGCAAGCGCCTCTTAATATAATTGTTGAAAAGCGAGGGAATCAATTTTCGCCGGGCCAGATCGCCGGTCACGCCAAATATAACAATAATTGTAATTGGCTTGAGCATCGCCTTTCCTCTTCTCCAGATCAGCGACGCGTATTCTAGCGTATATTTTCCCTTGCAACGAATCTGCGTTTCGCTGAGCCGCAAGTCGACTTGGAAGCGCGCAGCTTACGCTTGCTCTGGAAGATTAGCGCATAGGTGAATGCGTCGATAGAGATGGTACAATTGCGGCAAATGCAAAGGGAAAATGGCATCATGTCGGTCAGTGAAGTCTTGCGCCAAGCCAAAGCGCTAACCCCAAGTGAACGCAAAGAACTGCTCAAATCGCTGCATGAACTTGTTGCAAAAGATGACCGGAAGCCCAAGCGGAGTCTGTTCGAGTTGGCTGGCTTGGGCGAGGAAGTATGGCAAGATATTGACACCGACGCATACCTGAATGAGTTGCGTGATGAGTGGGCTCAGGCGATTTGAATATCATATCGGCATCGCAGAGCGCGAAGCGCGGCGTGGATGCCAGCAGCCAGTTTGCTCAAATGAAAACGCCATACCCACAGGGGCGGACCGCTGATCATAATTTGCGGTCGCCGCCTGCTAGCGGCTGCGGCAGCGTAAAGCTAAAAGTCGTGCCTGCCCCCTCTTCGCTGCTGGCCCAGATGCGTCCGCCATGCGCTTCGATGAAACCGCGCGCGATCGCCAAGCCCAGGCCCGTGCCGCGCCCCCCGTCATCGCCCCGCATGCGCGAGCCTTCCCCGCGATAAAAGCTCTCGAAGAGGCGCGGCAGCACATCCTGCGGGATGTACGAGCCGCTATTGTGAATGTCGATGCGAATATCGTCCGCGCTGCGGTAGGCGCGCAGCGTGACCGCCTCGCCCTCCCTGGTATATTTGATGGCGTTGTCAACCAGATTGGACAAGACGCGTTGAATCTTGTCCGGCGCCATGACGATCATATCAACGTCTTCGGCCACCTCGCCCAAGAGCGTGATGCCATGCTGCCGCGCCTTGGGCTTCATACTGCCCAGGGTATCGGAAATCAGATCGCTGATCGACGCCTGCTGCATATGGATGGTCAAGTGACCCACATCCAACTGCGCCAATTCGAAGAGGTCGTCGATCAAATAGGCGAGATGTTCGATCTCGGCGCGGCTGCTGTCCAGGTAGCGATGGACCGTTTCCTTGTCCTGGACCACGCCGTCCAGCATGGCCTCAATCATAACCCGCATCGACGTCAATGGCGTGCGCAAGTCGTGCGAGACCCAGGCTGTCAGGTCGCGCCGCGTCTGTTCCAGTTGGCGTTTCTGTTCGTCGACCTCACCCAGGCTCTTGGCCATGGCATTAAAGGTGGCTGCCAACTGAGCGATTTCGTCATTGCCCGAGATTTTTAAGCGGGTGGAGAAATCGCCGCCCGCCAGCAAGTGTGTGGCATCGGTCAATTCGCTCAGGCGGTCGGTCATGGTCTTGGACGCGAAGAAACCGATCGTCAGCGCGGACAAACCCGCGAAGACCAGCAAGACCGAGGTCAAAGACAGATAATGCTGTTCGATAAAGGTGAAGCGCGCGATCACCCAGACATTGAGGAAGATCATCCCGACCATCAGCGCGATCATGGTCCAGATTGTCCAGCGCAGACTGCGAAACCACTCCAAAACGCCCAGGCGATAAAAGGCGAAAGACAGCGAAGAGCTCAAGATGCCGGTGAAGGTCATGAAAGTGACCAATTGCTGCACGTCGCTCTGTGGCAGATCGAACATGATCAACCCGCTCAACAAAGTGCCGGCGATAGGTATGACCAGGACGATGATGAATATCAGCAGGGGATTCCGCGACCAACTTCGTATCATCTCGTTTACTCCGCCTCTTGGCTTGCAGAGACCTCGAACTTGTAGCCGACGCCCCAAACGGTCTGGATGTAATCGGGCTTGCTCGGGTTGGCTTCCAGTTTTTCTCTCAGACGCCGCACGTGTACCGTCACCGTGCTCTCATCGCCATAGAACTCGTATCCCCAGACCTGGTCCAGCAATTGCTGCCGCTTGAAAACCTGGCGCGGGTGCCGCATGAGAAAATACAGCAGGTCGAATTCCTTGGCCGTTAAGGTCACCGGGCGCCCGGCGACTTCGACGGAACGACTGCGCGGATCAAGATGCAGCTTGCCGGCGGCGACCGGCGCCTCGCTTTCGACCTCAGCCGTCGCGCTGCGGCGCAACACCGTCTTGACCCGCGCCACCAACTCGCGGGGACTGAAGGGCTTGGTCACATAATCGTCGGCGCCCAATTCCAGCCCGGCGATGCGATCCACTTCGTTGCTGCGCGCGGTCAGCAATATGATCGGGATGTCGCCTTCAATGCGCAGCGGGTTAAATTCCGATGGATGGCGCAGGCGACGTGTGATCGAAAAGCCGTCGACGCCGGGCAGCATGATATCCAGCACGATCAGGTCCGGCGCCTGGTCTTGCAAGATAGACAAAGCCTCTGGTCCCGTCTGCGCCTCCGTGACGCGATAGCCTTCCAACTCCAGGTAGCGGCGCACGACTTCGCGGATCGTGCGCTCGTCATCGACCACGAGAATATTGCGTTGTTTTGACATTGTTCCCTTGCTATGCCTCTCCAATGCTTGAGTCTTTATTGTAACCTACCAGGCAAATCTGAAAAAAATATGAACAGAGGTGGGGGGTAATCGCTTCAAAACCATTATGCGCCGTTCGCCCCTGCCGGTTTGTGCCTCAAAACGGTAGGGGCGTCTGACCTGCTGTGTCGGCGGTCAGTGTCTAAGCGACCTACGGGCAGCGGTGGCTCGCCTAGATCACACCCCTCTGTGCCCTCAGTAAGTGCAAGTAAGTCATGCAACAAATAAGCCGTGTGTAGGGGCGACATATCATGTCGCCCGTCGATGCGATGGCGCGGTTTCGGGCGACATGATATGTCGCCCCTACGGGATTCGATTATTTTGTAGTTTTCTATATTTCATCAAATTATTCGCACGACTTACTTGCGCTTACTTCTGCGTCTCTGTGGTGAATTAAAAATGTAGCATCCCCGCCAACGCGCCATCCCGGCCGGACCCACAGCCCGCAATCCCATGCTCCCCTACCAAAACCTTTGTGCCCTTCGTGTCTTTGTGGTGAAAAATATCTCGGTGTTCTCGGTGGTTAAAATCTTTCTGTACCCTCTGTGCTCTCTTCGCCTCACAAAGCGTCCGCGCCTTGCAATCAACTGCCTGCCGCGCGCCCGAACCAGGGCGGCGTTGTCAAAGGCGCTTCAAAATAGTAAAGTAAACGCAGGCAATTCAACGTCCCTTCAAGTTTGTTCAGGAGAAAGACGAATGAAAACGTTCATGGCAGTTCTCAGCCTGGCATTGCTTTTGCTCGCGATCGCCCCACTGGCATTGGCGCAAGACGGCGTCGAAACCTTATGCCTCGTCACCGATTTGGGCCGCGTCAACGACGGTACCTTTAACCAATTCGCGCACGAGGGCGCCACCGGCGCCGCCGACGAATATGACCTGGAATACAAGTTCATCGAGACGCAAGCCGAGACGGACTACGAAGCCAACATCCAGACTTGCATTGATGAAGGTTTTGAAGTGATCGTGACCGTCGGTTTCCTGATCGCGGACAGCACCCGGGCTGCCGCCGAAGCCAACGAGGATGTTTACTTCCTCGGCGTCGACCAGTTCGTGCTGGATGGTCCCGCGAATTATGTCGGCATTCAATTCCGCGAAGATCAATCCGGCTTCCTGGCGGGTGTATTGGCGGCGCAGGTGGCGGGTTCGGTCGGGTCGGATACCATCGCCGGCGTCTACGGCATCGACATCCCGCCGGTCAAGAAGTTCCGCAACGGCTTTGAACAAGGCGCGCGTTATATCAACCCGGATATCAACCTGCTGGGTGTCTATATCGATAACTTCGTCGCGCCCGACCGCGGCGCATCAGCAGCCGAACAATTCATCGGCGAGGGCGCGTCGGTCATCTTTGGCGCGGGCGGCCCCACGGGCACCGGCGGCATTTTGGCGGCTGCGCAACAAGAAATCTATGTCATCGGCGTCGATCAAGACGAATGGGTCACCAGCTTCGGCAGTGGCGAGACGCCCGGATCCGAATACATCATCTCCAGCGCGATGAAGCGCGTCGATCAAGGCGTTTACGATATGGTGGCGGCATTGGCGGAAGCCGATATGGACAGCTTCCCCGGTGGCGGCGTCTACTTGATGGACGTCGCCCTGAACGGCGTTGGCTTGGCCGAGCCGCACGACGCCGATATCGACGAAGCCTTTTTTGACGTGGTCGCCGAAGTCACGCAGTTGATGATCGACGGCGAGGTCAGCACCGGCGTTGATGTGATCTCCGGCGATCTGATGGATGACATGATGGACGAGGAAGAAGAAGCCGAAGATTAAGCTTGTCTTCACCCGCGAGGATTTCAATCCTCTAATCTGATTTGGGACCTGCTTCGTACAAGGGGCGAAGCAAGTCCCTTTTTGCTTCCGCAACTGTGTTACACTGAACGTGGCAAGCGGAAAAGGAGGAGCGGAATGAAGCATGTGATTATCCTTGTCAGCGTATTACTCTTGCTGGCGCCGGCTACCCTGGCGCATGAAGGGGCGGAGACCTTGTGCCTGGTGACCGACCTCGGCCGCGTCAACGACGGCACCTTCAATCAGTCGGCGCACGAAGGCGCGCAATTGGCCGCCGACGAATACGACATGGAATACAAGTTCATCGAGACGCAAGCCGAAACCGACTACGAAGCCAATATCCAGACCTGCGTTGACGAGGGCTTCGAGGTTATCATCACCGTGGGCTTCCTGATCGCCGACGCCACCTGGCAGGCAGCCGAAGCCGATCCTGATGTCTACTTCCTGGGCGTCGACCAATTCGTAGCCGACGGTCCCCAGAACTATGTTGGCATCCAATTCCGCGAAGACCAATCCGGCTTCATGACCGGCGTATTGGCCGCCTACACCGCCGAATGGCTGGAATCGAATATTATCGCCGGCGTCTATGGCATCGACATCCCGCCGGTCAAGCGTTTCCGAAACGGATATGAACAAGGCGCCCGTTATGTCAATCCCGATCTGAAGATCCTCGGCGTCTACATTGACAGCTTCATCGCGCCCGACCGCGGCGCTTCGGCGGCGCTGCAATTCATCGGCGAAGGCGCTTCCGTACTCTTCGGCGGCGGCGGACCCACCGGCACCGGCGCCATCCTGGCTGGCGCGCAGGAAGGCGTTTACGTCATCGGCGTGGACAAAGACGAATGGATCACCAGCTTCGGCGCGGGCGAAACGCCGGGCTCGGAATTCATCATTTCCAGCGCGCTCAAGCGGGTCGATGAAGGCGTCTACCAGATGGCCGCCATGCTGGCGGAAGGCAATATGGAAGAATTCCCCGGCGGCAGCGTCTTCTTGCTGGACGCGGCCATGAACGGCGTCGGTCTGGCGCCGCCGCATGAATCTGATTTAGACATGTCCGTCTGGCAGAAGACCACGGAGGTCAGCGCCATGCTCATCGCCGGCGAAATCGAGACCGGGGTCAACCTGCTGACGGGGGATCTGCTGGAAGATGATGACATGGTGGACGCGGAAGAGGAAGAAGAGGAGTCGAGCGGCTAGCGTAAGTCGATATCCTCAAAGAAACAGACAGCCTCATCTCTTGATGGGGCTGTTTTGCCAAGTAAAACGTCGAGGCATGACTTGGGGTTGACGTACTTTGGCATCATTAGGCAGTTAGAGGCCAGTTTATCTTTTGTTGACATGTCGACCAGGATGTGCCAGAATTGTGTGGCAAACATAGTAGTAGACATGGAGCAATCCCTTGGATCAGAACGTGCAATTCATCATCACAGTCGGAACTGTTATCGGCGTGTTCTTGTGGTTGCGTAATGACATCAATCGGCTGGATACCGAAATAGGCTCACTCCGTACTGAGATTACGTCAGTACGCAATGAAGTGACATCGCTTCGCAATGAAGTGACATCCGTTCGAGAATCGCTTGCTTGGCTGCGCGGTCGTATGGGCTATTCTGAAGCTCCACCACAGGACAAAGAATAAGCATTTAGTCGGTCAATAACTTGACAGAAGAATTCAACAGCCCCATCTCTTGATGGGGCTGTTTCAGTTGATAATGACTACGGACTTTGTATCTCGATCAGTCCAAACACAGAAGAAAGCAGGTTGCCGTAAAGTTATGAAATAGTTGACATTCTTGTAGAAGCCGGGCATAATCAGAGCGCAGTCTCATACGCAAATACGTTGAAGAAACTGCGACATGTTGAAGATACCTTAGCAGGACTTTCGTACGCAATCATTGAAGAAAAACAAGGATCACGTCATGGCGGAACAAATAAACGATCATGAAAGACGGATTTCAACCATTGAAGGCGAGATGAAATCCTTAGCCACGAAAGCCGATCTCGCCGAATTCAAAGCCGAAATCATGGAATACGTCCAGAGTGCGATACAGAGTGCGATTCGAGCGCAGACGGAAGAGTTTCGCGCATCCTTCGATAGACTTAGCGAAGCCTTGGAAAAACAAAGCGAGGATATACGAAATCACAGCGACGAAATCCGCGACCTGCGCGAGAAGGACAGTCGTATCAAAGGCGCTGTAGACACGCTCAAGTACGCGCTGCCCTTTCTCATCAGCATCATTGCGGTTCTGGTTGCGGTCTTAAAATAATTTACCGACATAGAGAGCAATAAATCGGGTAGTTCGCTTGGGTAGTTGTTTAGAACCGCGCAGTCTCATCATCAGATGGGGCTGTTTTGCCAAGCTGTACGTCGAGGCATGACTTGGATGAACAGTTTTCTGCATCATGAAAGCAATTAGAGGACGGTTCATCCCAGGACGACAAATAGACCAGCACGTGCCAGAATGGTGTGGCAAACAACGTAGCAAACATGGAGCGCGACTGTGGCTCAAAACGTGCAGTTCGTCATCATCGTTGGTACCGTTATCAGCATGTTCTTGTGGCTGCGCAATGACATTAACCGGCTTGAACGCAACATCGTCTCCCTGCGTCGCGAGGTTGTCTCGCTTCGAAACGAAGTCACATCCGTTCGAGAATCGCTTGCTTGGCTGCGCGGTCGCATGGGCTATTCCGAGCCTTCGCCGCAAGAAGCGGATTGATGGGCCGGCCCGTTCGAAAGAAGGCGGAAGAAATCAACAGCCTCATCGCGTGATGGGGCTGTTTTGATTGGCTGTGACTTCGGAGTTAGCGTCGCGATCTGTCCAAGCAAAGAAAGATACCAAGTTAGCGAAACGTTTTGTAATGGTTGATATTTTTCCAAAAGTCGGGCATAATCAGAGCGCAGTCGCGGGGATGAACGTTGACAAGCGCGCGACAGTTGGAGATACCTTAGCAGGACTTTTGTACTCAATCATTGAAGACAAACAAGGATCACGTCATGGCGGAACAAATAAACGATCATGAAAGACGGATTTCAACCATTGAAGGTGAGATGAAGTCCCTAGCCACGAAAGCCGACCTCGCGGAATTCAAAGCCGACATAATGGAATATGTCCAGACTGCGATTCGAGCGCAGACAGAAGAGTTTCGCGCAGCCTTCGATAAACTCAGCGAGGCTTTGGACAGGCACAGCGACGAAATCCGCGACCTGCGCGAGAAGGACAGTCGTATCAAAGGCGCTGTGGATACGCTCAAGTACGCGCTGCCCTTTCTCATCAGCATCATTGCGGTTCTGGTTGCGGTCTTGAAATAATCATCGGAAACCAAATCAAGCGGGAAAGTAGCCTCATCGCATGATGAGGCTGTTCTGTTTTGAAGCACTAAAGCGCCCGGTCCGTATTCACGCCATCCACCAAGCGCGTAATCCCCAGCGGATTGGCGTCCTTCAGCGGATCCGGCAGCAGGGCGTCCGGCACATTCTGGAAGGCGATGGGGCGCATGAAGCGGTAGATGGCGTTCATGCCCACCGAAGTCGTGCTGGGCGCGGTGGTCGCGGGATAGGGTCCGCCGTGCTGCATGGCCGGTATGACGGCAACGCCGGTCGGGAAGCCGTTCCAGATGACCCGGCCCGCCTTCTCGCGCAGTTGGTGCAGCAGGTTGCCGATGCTCTCCAGTTCATCTTCCTCGGCGTGTACCGTGCTGGTCAGATTACCCTCCAGGGCATTCACCGTCTCGCGCAGGTCGTCTGCATTCTCGCAGAGCACAAATAGCGTTACGGGCCCGAAATGCTCGACTTGCAATTCGTCGGCGGCGCGGATGGCGGAGGCGGTCGTCTGCATGACCGTATTGCGAAAGCAGAAGGCATCGCTGTCCGCGACGGCTTCGCCGCCGGTCAAGAGGCTGATATTGGGATTATCCCGGGTCTGGCTGACGGCGCTTTGCAGTCCCTGCTCAATAGCCGCGTTGAGCAGCACGCCTTCCGGCGCCGCGTTCATTTTCGTCGTCACGGACGCGATGAATGCCTGCGATGCCGGGCTGTCTTGCAACAAGATCAATCCCGGGTTGGTGCAGAATTGACCCGTTCCCAAGGTGATTGAACCCACCAAGCCATCGGCGATATCATCGGCGCGGTTTGCCAGCGCGGCTTGCGTGATCACTACTGGATTGACGCTGCCCATCTCAGCGTAAACCGGAATCGGGCGGGGACGAGCGGCTGCGGCATCGTAGATGGCGCGTCCGCCGCGCAAGGAGCCAGTGAAACCCACCGCCTCAATGCCATCGTTGGCCACCAGCCATTGTCCCACGTCGATGCCGTCCCCCTGCACCATGGAAAACATGCCGGCGGGGAAACCCACCGCCTGGACCGCGGCAGAGATCGCGACGGCGAAGAACTCGGAGGTGGCGGGATGGCCTGGATGCGCCTTGACCACGACCGGGCAGCCGGCCGCGATGGCCGAGGCAGTATCGCCGCCCGGAACAGCGAAAGCGAAGGGGAAGTTGCTGGCTGCGAATATCGCCACGGGACCGACCGGGAACTGCATTTGTCGCACGGAGGGTTGGCCGGGTTCCGCGCTGTTGATGATGGCCCGCAGATAATCGCCCTCGCGCAATAGCGATGCGAAGGCGCGGATCTGACCGGTGGTGCGCTCGCGCTCGCCGGTCAGGCGCGGCAGACCCAATCCCGTCTCGCGGTCGGCGGTATGCAAGAGCTCGTCGCCGAGCGCGTCGATGCGAGCCGCGATCTCGTCCATGAAATCGGCGATTCTGCTCGACGGGTAGTTGCGCACAGTTTCGAACGCGGAAACCGCGGCTGCGACCGCGCGGTCAACCTCGGCTTGCGTGGCGCTGTAAAAGGGCAAATCGCCCGTCGCCTTGCTGCGCGGGTCCACACTGTAAAAGACTCCGGAACCCTCCGCCGAAGTTTCGCCGGCGATGTAGTTTTTTCCTGTCAATTGCATATCGCTATCCTTATCCCTTTGATACTCGCAAGTCGAGCTCGTCCACAATCCTGAAGAAGTCGGGCAAAATGTTCTCGTCGAAAGCGGCAGTCGGGCGGCGCACGGCCGCGCTGTCGATGTAGCCGGCGCGTTTCATCAGATGCTTGCGCAAATGCAAAGAGGTTTCGTGCCCGCTGCCGGAGACGGCTTTCACCAGCGCGTCGCCCTTTTGGATGATGCCGGCGGTCCCATCCGCTTCACCGCCCCTCCACTTGTCCCAGGCGGCGATGAAGATCTCGTTGAAGCCCACGCCGGGGATCAAACCAGCCGCGCCATTTTGCAACTCGCCGAGCGCGGTTATGCCGCCGCCGCCGCCGAACATGCCAGTTCCCGGCGGGAGCAGGGGCGCCAGGTCCTTCATTTTGTCGGCGGAGCCGGGTCCTTCGATCTTGTAATAACGTACGCCGGGCGCGCGCTGGGCGATTTCCGCCAGCGCTTCGACCGCTAGCTCAGTGTGGCGATAACCCGGGATATGCGGCGCTTGCTGCACGATAATCGGCACATCCGTGGCTTGGCCGAGGCCGACGTAGTGATCGACGAAAGACGCGCTGCCGTTGTCCATGGTGGCCGGCGGCAGTACCATGTAAGCGGCCGGATGATATTTCTCCAGTTGGCGAGCCTGTCGAATGGCGGCTTCCGTGCTGCCCGCCGCCAAGCCGATGACCAGAGGCGCCTGCCCTGCCACCTCCGCCGCGACGATTTCAACATTCAGATGGCGCTCGGCGTCCGTGAGCTTGTAGGCTTCGCTGGCGAAGCCGTTAATGCCAATCGCGTGGACGCCGCCGTCCAACTCGAAGCGCGCGATCCGGCGCAGTCCGTCGGCGTCGATATCGCCGTCCTCGGCAAATGGCGTGAACAAGATCGGGGCGATGCCCTCTATCATGCGCTTCTCCGCAACCGGAACTGTCGTTCAAGCCCGTAGCTTAACGCATGCGAGCGTTGTTCACCACTACCAGTTGGGTAGTGTATCCGTTTCGGTTGCTCGGGGCGCTTTGTGAAGCGCAATGTGTCCTCAAATGCTGGGAAGATGCCCTCATTTTGCCCTCATTTTACCCCCTTTTTGGGTAACAGTATAGATACAGTATGTATACGGGGGGGGTACCCCCCGAGAGATTTTTTATTCACCACAGAGGCACAGAGTGCACAGAGAGATTTTAACCACCGAGAGTCGCGTAGACACTGACCGCCGGCGCAGAGAGATTTTTCGAAGGGAGGCATTGGAATGCGGGTTGTGGGGCTGGCGGGGATGGCGCGATGGCGGGGGTGGTACATTTTTTATTCACCACAGAGGCTCAGAGGGTCGCGTAGACACTGACCGCCAGCACAGAGAGATTTTTTTCACCACAAAGACACGAAGCGCACAAAGGCATTTGCGGGCGACCTGATAGAGTTTGTTGAAAAACGGGTCTAACCCCACCCCCAGCCCCTCCCCAAAGCATCCGAAGTGGAGGGCTGTAAACAGTTCAGAAGAGACCAATCTTTAAGACGAAATCCTATTTTCCAACAGCGTCTGATAGGTCGCCCCTACGGTTTTCACCACAAGTGAACTTTGCAGGGGGCAAGGAAAGTCCAGGGAGGGACCGGTGAATTGAGACCTATAGCAAGCCCTGGCGAAGCAGGGCGTCGCGGATGGCGATCATGCCGAGTTTGGCAGATTAACGCGCCCGTCGCTTTGTTTTATGGCGACGTCTTTTAGGTTTTTGAGGGCGCTTAGCAGGTCGGGCCGGCTTTGACCCGCTGTTTTCCAAGCGGGGGAGACCCGTCAGCAGCGTTTGCGCGCCAGGCGGGGGGCTTTCAGGCTCTTGATTAGCCCCGATTCCCATTCGCTCCAGCGCCGCCCGCAGTCCAACACTTTGACGCGCGCCGGACTTCTGCGGCTCGCCAGCTGTCCAGGGTGGCGGGGCATCCCCCGCCTCATCTTCGTAGACATATCGGATGCGGTTGGGTTGCTCAGTTTCCCCTTGCTGGTCCGGCGTCAGATCTTCGAAGTTGTCTTCGAGTTTATTGGCGTGATTGAGCAGGGTGTTGAGGGCGTAGACGAGTTGGCTGAAGGGAATGCCTTCGTGGTTGCCGGACTTGATTTTCTTCATGATGTCGCGGGAGGTTTCCCACATGTCCTGCATGAGTTCGAGCTTGATGGTGGAGAAGTAGCGGTATTGTCGGTCTTCGTGCTTGTGTCTGAGTTTGACCTGGTCAGCGCGCCAGCCTCTCAGGGTTTTGATCGGGATCTCGAGCAGGGATTTGACGAGGTTGAAGTCGCCGTCGTGTCGATCGAGCAGGTTGAGCGCCTCAATTTTTGTATCGAGCGTGTAGCTTGCCAGCATGGTGGGGTCTCCTTTTTTTGTTTGCGATAGAGGCATTATAGCACACATGTTCTATGAAAGTCAACTAAATGTTCGCGTTTTGATTTTTAATTCACCACAGAGGCGCAGAGATATTTTTCACCACAAAGACACGAAGGGCACAAAGATTTTTTCGTTAACCACAGAGGCACAGAGAGCACAGAGAGATTTTTGGGAGGGAGGCATTGGAATGCGGGTTGTGGGCTGGCGGGGATAGCGCGTTGGCGGGGGTGGTACATTTTTTATTCACCACAGAGGTCGTGTAGGGCGCATAGACACTGACCGCCGGCACAGAGATATTTTTTCACCACAAAGACACGAAAGTAAGTCATGCAACGAAATAAGCCGCGTGTAGGGGCGACATATCATGTCGCCCGTCGATGCGATGGCGCGGTTTCGGGCGACCAGGTTGGTCGCCCCTACGCTTGTGTGTATGTTGTGGTTTGGGTCGTCAAATGGCGCCATTTTATGCTGTCGGCAGGAAACCGGGAAATTCGGCAGCGGTTTTGCTGATTTGGGCAAAGTTGCTAAACTTTGCGAAGGAAAAAGGGGCGTAACGCAGAGATAAGAGCGCGGCGTATCGGAGCATTTGAATGAATAACGGGATTGTTAAGGTTGGCGTCATTGGGACGGGTATGATTGGCAGTTTGCACGCCGGGATCTTGTCGAGCCGCATAAATGGCGCCCGGGTCGTGGCGGTGATGGACGTTGACCAGGATCGCGCTGCGGCGGCAGCGGCGGATTGTGGCGGCGCGCGCGTCTATTCTGATGCGGATGCGCTTATCAAAGCCGCGGATGTCGACGCTGTCCTGATCGCCAGTCCGGACGCCTTCCACGCGGAGGGGGTGCTGGCCTGCATCGCCGCTGGCAAGCCGGCGCTATGCGAGAAACCGATGGCGACGGCGCGCGCCGATGCCGAGCGCATCCTCCGCGCCGAGATGGCGGCGGGGCGCCGGCTGGTGCAGGTCGGCTTCATGCGCGAATATGATCGCGCACACAGGGCGCTGGTTGATCTGTTACGGAGCGGCGATATCGGCCGGGCGCTGCGTTTTCGGGGCATTCATATGAATCCCTTCCGGTCTGAATATGGATCCATTGATACCGCAATCGTCAATTCGCTGATTCACGACATTCATTCGGCGCGATTCATGATGGGCGCGGAAATCGCGGAAGTGTTCGCGCGCTGGGTTCCGCCAGCGAAGCCGAAAGACGCGCGATCCGCCCGCTACGCGATCATTCACATCAGCTTCGATGGCGGCGCCATCGGCACGCTGGAATGGAGCGGCGACTCCGGTTACGGTTATGAAGTGGAGGTCGAGATCACCGGTGAAAGGGGCACGGCGGGGACGAGCGGCAATCACAGCCCGATATTGCGACAGGGCGGTACGCGGTCTCAAGCGATCAGTCCCGACTGGCCCGATCGCTTCTTTGACGCTTATGTGGAGGAACTGGAAGCCTGGATCGGCTCGGTTATGACGGGACAAGCGACAGGTCCATCAGCTTGGGACGGCTATATGTCCCTCGTCGTGGCTGAGGCTTGCATCAGGTCCACCGAGTCGAGCCAGCCTGAGCGGGTCATCGGCATGGAGCGCCCGGCGATGTATTAACCGCGCGTCGATGGTCGGTGGACAATTGGGGACAAACTACGAGCACAGGAAAGCAGGGCGCAATGACAGAAGTAGGTCCAAGTTAGTCATGAGAACGCGAAAATGCGTTTATTCAACCCCACCCCCGGCCCCCCTCCCCGAAGCATCACTGAGGAGCGGACACCTTTTCATCAGGCGTGATATCGCCGCAATACTTGAAATTATTTCGGTGATTTTCGGGCGACCTGATAGGTCGCGTAGACACTGACCGCCGGTCGCCCCTACGATTTTCGCCATAAATGAACCTTGTAGGGGTCAGCTATTAGCTGACCCGTCACTATCGTACCGTGTTAATTCAAACATGTCCGCTCCTCAGCCGAAGCATCAGGGAGGGGGAGCGCTGATAGCGGGAATTGAATTAGATCCAGAACTCTCGCTACGAATGCACTTGTTTCGCATTACTTTATTGGGACTACTGAGGACAGCGGTTCATTCACGCTCCCGTTCTATGCCCGCAGGTGTGACGGTATTCGACGAAAATTTGTAGTGTCGTTGCTGAGGTGCTATATTTTGGACATGCGCGGATTGTTTTTTGTTTTCAATCTTCAATAGCGCAAGCAGCAGCGCGGCATTGCTTTGATCGGCGCGGCGCTGCCTATTAATGTCGGTTTATCCAAAAAAAGGAGCACTACAGTAAAATGAACAAGAGACGACTTTCCAGAAGGCAGTTCTTACAGACGACGGGGGCGGGACTTGCGTCCCTGGCTCTCGGCGGCGTATCGGCGAGCAGTGTGCTGGGGCAGGGCGATGCGCTTCAATTCTATGGCTGGGATTTCCAGCCCGATACCATCCGCCAGCATCTCGACAACTACACGGCGCAATCCGGCACGCCGGTTGACCTCCATATCATCCCCAATGTCGGGTATTCCACCGGTCTCCAGACCAAGATCCTCGGTGGCGTGCACATGGACGTCTATTACAACTTCAAGTACAACTCGACGCGGTTTTTCAACGCCGGCTGGGCGCGGCGCATGGACGACCTGCCCGATGCCGACGCGGTCATGGGCGAGATGTTCGCCAGTTCCGTGCCCTCTTACACCACGCCGGAGGGCCAGTTGATCAGCATGCCCTACTTCAGCGCGGTGCACGTGCTGCATTACAACGAGCGCCTGCTCGGCGCATCCGGCTTTGACGCGCCGCCACAGACCAAGCAGGACCTCTATGACCAGTGCGCAAAGCTGAAGGAAGACGGGGTAGAGGCGCCTTATCTGGCTTACTGGATCAAGGAATTCTGCGAGGAATACTTGCAGGTTTATCTGTTGTCGGAAGGCATCACGCCTTTCTCGCCGGAGGGCGAACCGGCATTTGCCGACGATTCCAGGACGGCGGACGTGTTTGAATGGTGGCAGGCGATGTTCCAGGACGGCATGACTTCGCCGACCCAGTTGACTGACCAGCCCGGCGAACAGATGACCGCCATGCAGAATGGCACGGCAGCCTTTTATGTCTTGCATCACTACTTCCTCAAGCTGATGAACAGCGGCGGCGGACCGGAAGTGGACCACCTGCGCATCGCCGGACGCATGCCCGGTTCGGACGGCAAGACCTTCCAGATGGGCGAGGTCGTTCAAATGTCCGATGGTCCCAATGTCGACAGGTCCTGGGATCTGGTCAAGTTCTATACCTGGAAGGACGCCAACGGCGAACGTTCCGTGCACAAGTCATGGGCGGCGGCCGCGGCTCTGGGCGCGCCATATGCCGATTTCTATGACGATCCGGAAGTGCAAGCCAACTACGGCGACTACTACGACTTCGAGCAGATCAAGGATATGTTCGCCAACAATTCCGATGTGGTCCAGGCGCGCAATCAGCCTTGGTACAGCGAATTCCAGACCCATGTCGGCGACGAAATCCAACGCATGCTCCAGGGCAATCTGGCGCCGGCGGAGGCCGTCACCAGCCTGGCGGACAAAGTGGTGGAACTGCGGGAGCAGTATTCGTAGCTTGTCATCCGTTCCGCGACAAAGGCACTAGCGCGATTGTGAAGGCGTACGGTTTGGGAAGCCGGTTCCCAAGCTGTACGCGCCTATTCCGGGACGTAGCGGCGCCTAGCGCCTAGCAGGTCTATAGCCATGGCAGCAGTTCAGGCGAGAAAGTCAAGCGCTCAAGAGCGCAAGCACTGGGATCGCAAGTGGATCCCCTATGTCTTGCTGGCGCCCGCCATAATCACGATTGTCGTCGTCATCCTCAGCCCTTTGGTCACCACCATCTACTACAGCTTTTCCAACATTGATTTGATCCGCGATCGCACGACCTTCATTGGCTTCGACAATTACGTTGAGTTGTTCAGCAGCCGTCTGTTCTGGAAAGCGGTCGAAATCAATTTGAAATTCGCGGCGATTGTCGTCGTCGTCCCGACTTTGATGGGGCTGTTCTTTGCCCTGCTGCTGGTGGAAGAGTTTGTGGGTCGCAGCATTGGCCGCACCTTGCTGATCTTGCCCTGGGCGCTGCCCTGGATTGTTATTGGCTTGCTCTGGAATTGGGTTGTCCATTCGCAGTTCGGCGCGCTGAACGGATTGCTCTACAGCCTGGGATTGATCGACAAGTACATACCGTTCATGGCGGACGAAAACTGGGCGCTGTTTTTCACCGCGATGGCTTCGGCTTGGCGACAGACTTCCTTCAGCGCCATCTTGTTGCTGGCGGCGCTGCAGACCATCCCCGAAGATCTCTACGATGCCGCCAAGGTGGATGGCGCGGGCATGCGCGCGCGCTTCCGTTTTATCACCATTGCCTGGATTCGCCCGACGCTGACAATCGTGTTGCTCTACAACATCGTCCTGGGTTTTTTGCAATTCGACGCCGTCTGGGTGATGACGCAAGGGGGACCCGGGGATGCCACCATGCTGATTTCTGTGCTGCTCTATCGCTATTCTTTCATCAATTTTGATCTGGGCATGGGCGCGGCGGTCTCGAATGTGCTGGGCTTGATCACCATGGGCGTCGGCTTGATCTTCGTTCGCTTGACTTATCGGTCGCAGTCGACCTACAGCTAGGCCAATGCGATGAGCGCTTCCTCACGTAGCATCTGGCGGGTTGCGGCGCGCCGGGGCGCCACCTATGCCGCCTTTTTTTGCCTGCTCTTCTGGGTCGGGTTCCCGGTCTATTATATGCTCATCACCAGCTTCATGGATCCGCCCGAACTCGGCGTCAAGCCGCCGCATTGGATCCCACACGAGCCGACGATAGAAAATTACCGCGAGGTCATCATCGGCGAGACGGGCCAACGCGGGGACTATGGCACGACGACCGAGTTCTCGCGCATGATGCCGGCCTTGCTCAACAGCACCTTCGTCTCGGTATCTGTCGTCTTGCTCAATCTTCTGATAGGCGGGATGGCCGCCTACGCCTTTTCTCGCTTTGATTTTCGTTTTTCACGCTTCGCCTACCTTGGCGTTCTGATGACGCGGGTGCTGCCGGCTTTGAGCTTGATCGTGCCCTTATTCATTATTCTGCGCAAACTGAAACTGATTAACACGCTCTGGGCGCTCATTTTCACTTATACGATTTTCATCTTGCCTTTGACCATTTGGATCCTGCGCGAGTATTTCGATACGCTGGCGCGCGATATCGAAGAGATGGCGCTGATCGACGGGGCGACGCGCCCCCAAGCCTTCCGCATGGTGGTGGCGCCGCTGGCGATCCCGGGGCTGATTGCGGTAGGCGTCATGTCCTTCATGGAAGCCTGGAGCGAATTCTTCTTCGCGCTCACGCTGACCAATTCGCTAACTTATCCGCCACTGTTGATGTCCTTTCGCAATTTGCATCAGGTCAATTGGAATGCCCTGGCCGCGGCGACGACGATCGGAGTGCTGCCGCCGGTCATTGTGGCTTTTGTCTTCCAACGATATCTGGTGCGCGGCTTGAGCGAAGGCGCTGTGAAGGGATAGGGACAATGCCGGCCAATTTCGGCGTCCTGGGCGCCGCTATCGCGCGCAAGACAGCCACCTATATGGCTTTCTTCTGCCTGCTATTCTGGGTGGGCTTCCCGGTCTATTACATGCTGATCACCAGCTTCATGGATTCGCCCGAACTGGGCGTGAAACCGCCGCACTGGATCCCCCAGGCGCCGACGATAGAGAATTACCGCGAGGTTGTGATTGGCGAAACGGGGCAGCGCGGGTCTTATGGCTCGACGACCGAGTTCTCGCGCATGATGCCCGCCTTGCTCAACAGCACGTTTGTATCGGTGGCTGTGGTCTTGTCGAATCTGCTCATTGGCGGGATGGCCGCTTACGGTTTTTCCCGTTTTGACTTTCGGTTTTCGCGCTTTGCCTACCTGGGGATTCTGATGACGCGGGTGCTGCCGGCGCTGAGCTTGATCGTGCCGCTTTTCATCATTCTGCGAAAACTGAAACTGATCAATACCCTCTGGGCGCTGATCTTCACGTATACGATTTTCATACTGCCGCTGACTATTTGGATCCTGCGCGAATACTTCGATACGCTGGCGCGCGATATCGAGGAGATGGCTTTGATCGATGGCGCGACGCGTTGGCAAGCTTTCCGCATGGTGGTGGCGCCGCTGGCTGTGCCGGGGTTAATCGCTGTCGGCGTCATGTCCTTCATGGAAGCCTGGAGCGAATTCTTCTTCGCGCTGACCCTGACCAATTCGCTGACTTACCCGCCCTTGCTGATGTCGTTTCGGAATCTGGCGCAGGTCAATTGGAATGCCCTGGCAGCGGCGACCACTGTCGGCGTCCTGCCCCCGGTCATTGTGGCATTCGTCTTCCAGAGGTATCTGGTGCGCGGTTTGAGCGAAGGCGCGGTGAAAGGATAAGCGGGATGTCGGTCAAACTAGGCGTGCTGGGCGCCGGGATCATCGCCCGATCTTTCATGGAAGCCGCGCCGGATGTGCCGGACCTGGAGGTCGCGGTCATCTGCGATGTGGTCGAAGCGTCCGCTCGCGCGCTGGCGGAACCATACGGGATCGCCTGGGAGACCGATTACCGGGTAGTCCTGGAAGACGAAAAGATAGACGCGGTTTACATCGCCTTGCCGCATCACCTGCACGAAGAGGTTGCGGTCGCTGCCGCGGAAGCCGGCAAACATATCTTGCTGGAAAAACCGATGGCCAATTCGCTGGAAGAAGCCGATCGTATCCTGGACGCGCAGAAGCAATCCGGCGTCAAGCTGATGCTGGGTTTCACACACCGTTTTCATTCCGAGTTGGAAACTGCCAAAGGGCTGATCGACGCCGGCGAACTGGGGCAAGTGACCTTGGCTGTTGACATCATGACCACAGGCGGGCGGATCCCGGGCTGGTTCTGGCAGCAAGAGCAAGCCGGAGGCGGTGTCTTGCACGTCAATGGGGCCCACAGCTTTGATCGGCTACGCTGGCTGGTGGGCTCGGAGATCGTCGAGGTCTTCGCTTATGCCGAGACTTACGATCCGCGCAAGACGGTGGAAGACAGTACGGTGGTGGCGATACGCTTCGAGAACGGCGCCATGGGTACATCCGTGCACAATTGGGTCGTCGATTTCGCCCTGCCCTTCAAATGCGATCTGGATCTCTACGGCAGCGGCGGGGCGATCCGCATTGATACCTGGAACGCGCTTGAGTTCTCCAACGCCCATCATACCTGGGTGCAACGGCGCGAACGGGACAATACGTTTCAGAAAGAAATCGGCGAATTCGTCGGCGCCATCCTGGAAGATCGCGATCCCTGCGTGACCGGCGAGGACGGCAGACGCAGCCTGGCATGCGTGCAAGCCGCTTATGAATCGGCGCGCGCGGGCAAACCCGTGAGCATAAACAATTGAATCGGAGGTGAGGACCATGAGCAAAAAAGTACGCACGATTACGGGCGATGTCGCGCCGGAAGAGTTGGGTCGCACACTGATCCACGAACACCTGTGCGTGGATTGGGGAGACCTGCTGGGACGTCCCAAGGTACTCGACTTCGACCGCGACGAGATGGCGGACCGCATGGTGGCCAAGATGGATGAGCTTTACGCTTCCGGCATCGGCGCCATGACCGAATGCACGCCCATCGGCACCGGGCGCTATCTCGATCTCTTTCACGATGTCGCCCGCCGCAGCAAGGTCAAGATTATCTGCTCTACCGGTTTCTTTCACGAATCCTGGGCGCCGATGCACCTTTACGCGCAATTGATGGATATCGACCAGATGGCGGCGCTATTTGTCCGTGAAATCACCGAGGGCATGGGCGAGACGTTATTAAAAGCCGGTTTGATCAAATGCGCGACCGGCGAGGGCCAGATCTCGGCCAAGGAAGAAGAGGTCTTGCGCGCCGCCTCCCGCGCTCACCGGGCGACCGGCTGTCCCATCATCACGCATACTACGGATGGCTTGGGTCCCGAACAGCTTGACATATTTGAGTCGGAAGGCGTCATGCCCGAGGAAGTGATCCTCAGTCATATCGGCTGCCAGCCGGACCCGATCACCGGCTCCGAGCTGGTCTTGAAACGGGGCGCCAACGTCAGCATTGACCGCATTGGCATGGTCGGCGCCTTCTTTGAAGATGATCACTGGCTCGAGGTGGTGGGCAACGCCATCAAGAAGGGCTATATCGACCAAATCATGCTCAGCCACGATGCCGCCGTCTTCGCTCACGGTTACGAGGCGGCTTCCGGCGATGACGTCTGGGACGATTATACCTACGTTTATTCGCAATTCGTGCCCAAGCTGCAAAAAGCGCACGGCGTCACCGACAGCCAGGTTGAAACCATGTTCGTGACCAATCCACAGCGGGTATTGGCTTTCTGATGGCGACGCGGAAGGACGATCTCGATACGCCTGCGCTGATCGTCGATATCGACAAACTTCGCTTCAACATCGACGATATGGCTAGTTTCGCGGCAGCGAATGGCATAGTGCTGCGTCCGCATGCCAAGACGCACAAGACGCCGCAAATTGGCAAGCTGCAGATGGAAGCGGGGGCGGTCGGCTTGACCGTCGCCAAGCTGAGCGAGGCGGAAGTCTTCATTGACGCCGGCTGCAGCGAAATCCTGGTGGCTTATCCGCTGGTTGGTTCGACGAAGCATCGGCGCTTGGTTGAGCTGTGCGAACGCGCCCATATCAGCACTGTTGTCGATCACATCGACATCGCCGAGGCGCTCTCGAAGTCGATGAGCGCTGCGGGAATCGATTTGCCGGTGATGGTCGAGGTCGATACCGGCTTGAGCCGCTGCGGCGTCGCGCCCGGCGAGCCGGCGCGCGATTTGGCGCAATTTATTGACCGGCTGCCGGGTTTGCGCTTTGCCGGCTTGTTAACGCATGAGGGCCACGCGCAACTGGCGGGGGCGCCCGATCAAGTGCGCGCGACCGGACTCAGCGCCGGCGAGATGATGGCGGAAACGGCCGAGTTGATCCGCAAGTCCGGGCTTGAGGTGCCGATCATCTCCGTCGGCTTGACAGCCACCGCCAAGATCACGGCGACGGTTGAGGGCGTCACCGAGACGCGACCGGGCATCTATGTCTTTTATGACCGCAGCGAAGTGCTGCATCAGGTCGTCACAGCAGATCGCTGCGCCGCCCGCGTTTTGACGACGGCGGCGACGCGCCCGGCAGCCGACCGCATCATTCTCGATGCCGGCACCAAAGCGCTGACCAGCGATCGCGCCGGGGTGTCGCCGCCGGTGGCTGGGCATGGCATTGTGCTCGGTCATCCGGATTGGGAAATCCGAAGTTTGAGCGAGGAACACGGCGCCACGGCGGTGCCGCCCGAAGATCCTGCCCGAATCGGGGAACGGGTCGAGGTCATTCCCAACCATATCTGTCCAGTGATCAATCTCTTCGACAGCATGTATATCACGCAGGGCGATCGCGTTATTGATCAGTGGGCGATCGCCGCGCGCGGGAAGTCGCAGTAGCCGCACGGCGCGTAACCGGCGAAAAGGTCACAGGAATGTCGCGCTCCCGCGAAATAGTAAGCCTTCTCGTCGCATGAGCGACGCGGTTTACATAAACAAGTAAGCGCAAGTAAATAATGAGAATGCGAGAATGCCTTTATTCAACCCCACCCCCCGGCCCCCTCCCCATTGCAATGGAGAGGGGGAGCGCATTTGGCGGGATTGGGATCACATCCAAAGCTTTCGCCACAAATGAGATTTTTTCGCATTACTTACTTGGTTCTACTCAGGAGCTGGCGTTATGAAGAAACATCGCGTGGGGATCATCGGTTGCGGCTGGATCGCGCCATTTCATGTGGGTGCGCTCAACCGGCTTTCGGATCGCGCCGAGGTCGTCTGGACCGCCGACCCGGACCGGGAGCGCGCGGCGCATATCGCATCAACCTTGAAGGACGCGGACAATATCGACGCCCTCAGCGATTATCGCGAGGGATTGGACCGCGTCGACGCCGCGATTATTCTGGTACCGCACCACCTGCATCATCCCATCACCATGGATGCGCTGCGCGCGGGCTGTCACGTTCTCCTGGAAAAGCCCTTCGCCATCACGCTGGAGGAAGCGGATGACATGATCGCCGAGGCCGACAATCGGGGCAAGACGCTGATGATCGCGCTCCCGCATCGTTATCGCAAGAGCACGCAGACCTTTAAGCAGGTGATCGACAGCGGCGACTATGGTCGGCTTTTCATGTTGGACGCCTTCATGGACGAAGACAATCGCGAATACGTCACCGGCGGCTGGTTCGTGAAGAAGGCGACCTTGGGCGGCGGCGTATTCTTCTCGGCTTCGGCGCATATGCTGGATGTCATGCTCTGGATTGCCGGCGAAGCGCAGGCGGTATCGATGGTTGGCGCCCATGCCGGCATCCCCATGGAGGGGGAAGATACCGCCATTTCCGTCATCAAGTTCAAGAACGGCGTGGTTGGCACGACGCGACATACCTGGTTTTCACCTGCGCCGGATCGCTGGTACGTCATGCGCGCCTATTGTGAGCGGGCGGTCATCACCTTGACGGTCAATCCCCTGGGCAAATTGGCCGTAGAAGGCTACCGGTGTCCCTGGCAATCGCAAATCACGGTTTCTCAGTCCGGTTGCGAAGACAAGGTTCTGCTCGAGAGCGACGAGGGGCTGGACCTGACGGAAGAAGTACGGCATTTCTTCGACTGCGTCGATAGCGGCGCGCGACCGCAGACCGATGGTCACGTGGCGCGCGAGTTGATGAAAGTGGTCCTCGATGCCTATCAAGAGGCGGAAAGCAAGGGAGCGAATTGATGCACGATCTGCTGATTGAAGGCGGGCGCATCATTGACGGGACGGGATCGCCCTGGTTCTGGGCCGATGTCGCTGTCGCCGGCGATCAGATCGCGGCTGTAGGGAATTTGGCGGGCGAAGCGGCAAAGGTCACGATCAAAGCCGACGGTCGCTTTGTCAGCCCCGGCTTCATTGATATGCACACGCATTCCGACTTGCAGCCGCTGGTGAATCCCCGGCACGAATGCAAGATATATCAAGGCGTGACAACCGATGTCATCGGGCACGATGGCTTGGGCTTGGCGCCGGCCACGCCAGAGACGGCAGAGATCCTGCGCGATCAACTGTCGGCCTGGAATGGTCTGCCGGAAATTGATCGCGATTGGACTACGCTGACCAGCTATCTCGATCGCTTTGACGGGGGTTCCGCCGTCAATGTGGCGACATTCGCCTCGCAAGGCACGATTCGCATGGCTGTCGTCGGCATGGAAAACCGCGAGCCGAGCGCTGCCGAGATGGCGCGCATGAAGGCGGTCCTCGATCAGTGCATGCGCGAAGGCGCGATCGGCTTGTCGACCGGCTTGACCTACGCGCCCTGCATGTTCGCCAGCGATGACGAACTGGTGGAACTCTGCGAAGTCATCCGTCCCTATGGGGGATTCTACTGTCCGCATCATCGCAACTACGGCGTTGAAGCGCTCAAGGGTTATTGGGATTCGATTGAAATCGGCCGGCGCGCGGGCGTGCCAGTTCATCTGACGCACTGTCACCTGAGCTTTCCCATCAACGAGGGGCGCGTCAGCGAATTGATCGACATGATCGACGGGGCGCGCGCCGATGGCGTGGAAGTGACTCTGGACGCCTATCCCTATTTGGCGGGCCAAACCTATCTGCACGCCATGCTGCCCAGTTGGGCGCACGAAGGCGGCGTGGAAGCCATCTTGGGACATCTGACTTCGCCGGAGAGCCGCGCGAAACTGCAGCAGGAACTGGAGGTGACTGGCTCTGACGGCATGCAGGGCGTGCCGCTGGGATGGGAGATGCTTCGTATCGGCGGCATCCTGGGGGATCATGACCCGGCTATCATCGGCATGGCTTTGCCTGACGCGGCTGAACGAGCCGGCAAGTCCCCCTTTGACTTCTTCGCTGATCTCTTGGTGGAAACGCGACTGGGCGTATCGTGCCTCGCTTTCTTCGGCATCGAAGAGCATGTGCAGACCATCATGCAGCACCCGGCTCATGTTGTCGGCAGCGATGGCATCCTGGTGGGCGGGCAACCACACCCGCGCGGATGGGGCGCTCAGGCGCGATTTTTGTCGCATTATGCGCGCGACCTGGGGCTTTTGAGCTGGGAAGAAGGCGTTCGCAAGCTGACGTCCGCTCCCGCCCGGCGCATCGGCAGCCTCGACCGCGGCCTCGTCCGGCCCGGCTGCAAAGCGGACTTGATCGTATTCGATCCCGACACC
Organism: Anaerolineae bacterium; assembly: GCA_034420635.1. Taxonomy (GTDB): domain Bacteria; phylum Chloroflexota; class Anaerolineae; order Aggregatilineales; family Phototrophicaceae; genus UBA6055. The sequence continues at coordinate 31,457 of DAOULD010000037.1, forward strand.
TTGCGAGCGACAGCGACTTACGAGAACCCGCGCAGCCTTGCCGAGGGCGTCAGCGACGTCATTGTCAACGGCGTGCAGGCGCTGGCGGATGGACAGCCGACGGGCGCGACGCCCGGCCGCGCCCTGCGCGATCCCTTCGGGAGACAGCACGAGCGCCATGACAGCTTTTAGGCGCTTGGGGAGGATCAGGCGATGAAACGCGCAAAGATCGTCGACGTTCGCGCCTATGTCAACGATGACAGCAGCGGGGCGGATTATCATTTTCAGCCGCGGGGCCACTGGATCATCGATACGCCTATCGCCAACCCCATGTCCATCTATGAAGCGTACAAAGACTCCCGCGTCAGCTGGGGCATCAACGCGCTGGGCGGCGTCATCGTCGAGGTGGAACTGGAGGACGGCACGACCGGCGTCGGCATCAGCACCGGCGGCGAACCAGCCTGCTTCATCATTGAGCGGCACCTCAAGCGTTTCTTGGTCGGTCAATCGCCGATCAATGTCGAGGTCATTTGGGACCAGATGTGGCGCGCGACCTTGCCTTACGGGCGCAAGGGACTGGCGATTCACGCCATCAGCGCGGTCGATCTGGCGCTGTGGGATTTGCTGGGCAAGCTGCGCGACGAGCCTGTCTATGCCCTCTTGGGCGGCAAGACCAAAGACAAGCTGCCCATGTACGCGACCACGATTCGCCCCGATTTGGCGCAGGAGATGGGTTTTCACGCCGCCAAGCTGCCCTTGATGTACGGTCCCGCGGACGGAATCGAGGGCTTGAAGAAAAACGTCGCGCTGATGGAGAAATCGCGGGCGAGCGTCGGTCCCGATTTTCGCCTCATGTTCGATTGTTATATGGCGCTGACCGTTCCCTATACGATTGAATTGGCAAAAGCGCTTGAGCCATACGATGTCTATTGGCTGGAGGAATGCCTGCCGCCGGACGATTACGACGGCTGCGCCGAATTGAAGGCGAGCGTATCGTCTTGCTTGTTCACGGGCGGCGAACACGAATACACCCGTTACGGCCACCGCGAGTTGATCGCGCGCAAATGTTTCGATATTTTGCAGCCTGATCTAACCTGGGTCGGCGGCATGACCGAAGCGCGACGCATCGTCGCCATGGCGTCGGCTTATGATATCCCGGTCATTCCGCACGGCTCGGGCGTCTTCGCTTATCATCTGCAATACGCTTTCAGCAATTGCCCGATGGCGGAATTTTTGATGATGAGCCCGGCCGCCGACGAGATGACGCCGATCTTCGGCGATATCTTCGTCGACGAGCCCTTGCCGCAGGACGGCTATATGGACTTGCCGGAGAAGCCGGGCTGGGGCGTTGAATTGAATCGCGATGGTTTGAATCTGCGCAGGCCCTGCGGAGACGTTTGAGGCTTGTTCGCTACTGGGTCATGCAACCGCGCTTTTTCTACCCCATCCCCCGGCCCCTTCCCCGAGGCATCAGGGAAGGGGAGCTAACGTAGCGCGAACTCGCTTGAAAACGGCAGCTATCGACACTTGCAACATCAGAATACTCGCGTCAACGTCAATACTAACTTCCCCCCATTGCTATGGGGGGATTGAGGGGGGTAGTGTAGTGGTCCTAATTTATTGGACACAAAATCGCAGAACTTTAGAGAGGATTCCGCTGCAACCATTGCCTCTCACGTTCTGCCGGCGTCCGGTAGTCTATAGCACTGTGCG
>DAOULD010000038.1:0-53351 GCA_034420635.1 Anaerolineae bacterium
TCTGAAATGCTCCCTTTCGGGGTAGTGTATAGAAGTCGGTTGAAATTAAAGTTGTTCATTTCACCGAAAAAGCGCGAAGAACACGCAGAAGTAGTTCCAAGTTAGTCGTGCGAAAAAAAATGGGTGCGATGTAGGGGTGGCATGCTGTGCCGCCCGTTTCTTCACTAACTGTTTTCGGGCGTTTCAGCGAAACGCCCCTACACCTCGTCGCTTTTTCAGATTCTTATTACCTTGTTGGTACTACTGAGTAACAACATTGTAGGATTATTCTCGGTGCTCTCGGTGTCCTCGGTGGTTAAGATTTTCTGTTTCAACCGAAAAAGATGCACTACCATTTTCGCGGGAAATGCCGTGCGCGTAGCGCTGGCGAAGCTGGGGTCAGGTGACGAACATGGCATCGCCGAAGGAATAGAAGCGGTAAGCTTCTTCTTTTGCGATCTCATAGGCGTCCAAAATGGCCTCGCGACCGGCAAAAGCGCTGAGCATCATCAGCAAAGTAGAACGCGGCAAATGGAAATTTGTGATCATGGCGTCAACGACGCGCCAGTTGAAACCCGGAACTATGAACAGATCGGTATCACCGCTCATGGGAGCGACCAGGCTTTTGCCGGAATCGAACGCATTATGGTCTTGACCGCTGGTGTCGTCCCGATTCCGCGATCGGGCCGCGCTCTCCAGCGTTCGAGCGGAAGTTGTTCCGACCGCGATGACGCGCTGTCCAGACTCGATGGCGCCGTTGATTGTCCCGGCGGCTTCGGCATCCAAGCTGGCAAATTCACTGTGGATGACATGATCCGAGACATCGTCGACAGCAACTGGCTGAAAAGTATCGAGACCGATGTGCAAGGTGCAATAGGCTAACTTGACCCCGAAATTCCGCAGATTCGCCATCAGCTCGGGCGTAAAATGCAAGCCGGCTGTGGGCGCGGCGGCAGAGCCATCGACGGCGCTGTAAACCGTCTGGTATCTTTCGGATTCGTCAAGTGTTCGCTGGATATAAGGGGGCAAGGGAATATCGCCCAAGCCCTGCAATCGCTCGTCGATTGCGCGATCAAATTCTAGGACGTGCTGGCCTCGTTGCAACTCTTGTATAGTTTTGCAGGATATGGATCCTTTGTCCAACTCGAGGCACAAGCCTTCACGAATGTTTCGGCCACGGATCAGGGCTTTCCAGCGGGTTGCCGTCAAGCGGCGGAGCAGAAGAATCTCGACCTTGCCGCCGGTCGCAGCTTTGCGCGCCGCAAGACGAGCCGGTATCACGCGCGTATTGTTCATCACCAGCACATCTTCTGGGTTCAAGAGACGGACAATGTCATTGAAACGAAAGTGACCGATGCGACCCGTAGCTCTATCGAGGTGGAGCAGTCTTGACGAATCGCGCGGACTTGCGGGCGCCTGCGCGATAAATTCCGGAGGCAGATCGTAGTCGAATTCGCTGACTTTCATAAAAGGCGCTGCTGGTCGGGCGCGGCTTCGTCGGACAATTCTATATCTAGGTGCTTGTAGGCGCGCGGTGTACAAGCGCGTCCGCGGGGCGTGCGGTCGATAAATCCCAACTGTATCAAATAGGGCTCATAGACATCCATGATGGTCGCGCTGTCTTCGCTGATGGCAGCGGCAATCGTTTCCAAGCCCACCGGTCCGCCGCTGAACTTCTCAATGATCGTATGCAAGATGCGCCGATCAATGTCATCCAAACCCAGATGGTCGATTTCCATCAACTCCAAAGCCCGCTTGGTGACATCATCGTCTATTCTGCCGTCCGCCCGCGCCTCGGCGAAGTCGCGCACGCGCCGCAACAAACGCAGCCCGACGCGCGGCGTTCCTCGAGCGCGTTTGGCGATCTCGACCGTGCCTTCGCGATTGATATCAACCTCAAGCAGCCCGGCGGCTCGTTCTACGATCTGTTCCATGGCCGGCTGGTCATAGAAGTCAAGACGAAAACTCGCGCCGAAGCGGTCGCGCAGGGGCGCGGCCAAAAGCGCCAGGCGCGTGGTGGCGCCGATCACTGTGAACCGCGGCAGATTGAGGCGCAAAGTCTTGGCGGCAGGTCCTTTGCCAATGATGATGTCGAGTACGAAGTCTTCCATCGCCGGATAGAGGATCTCTTCGACTGCTTTGCCCAAGCGATGCACTTCGTCTATGAAAAGGATATCGCCCTTTTTCAGGTGCGTCAGGATGGCGGCAAGGTCGCCGGCTCTTTCTATCGCGGGACCCGCCGTAACCCGAATATTGGCGCCGACTTCGTTCGAGACTACGTAGGCTAGCGAGGTCTTGCCTAACCCGGGCGGCCCGTAAAACAGCAAGTGGTCTATCGGCTCGCCGCGACCGGCCGCGGCGTCGATAATGATGCTGAGATTCTCTCGGACGCGGTCTTGACCCACCACATCCGCCAGCCGCTTGGGCCGCAGCGCGACGTTTTCGCGGTCGGATTTACCCTTGCGGCCACTGACGAAGCGCTCGTCGCCTGGCATTGCTTCGCTTGCCCTCAATTCTCTTTATTGTGCAAAGCCCCTTCCTGATGCAAGGAGAGGGCATGTTACGTTGTGTGAGCCTGCTCGTCGCATGAGCGACGCGGTTTACATAAACAGGAGAGTATAACCGAGGGGGTGGGGCTTGCAATGCTTGCTTTACAATGTGCGGCTGCCCCCGTACACTATAGTTGATTTCCATCCTTCGGGGAGCGGGCTCTCATGTCAGATCAGTTGCAGGTTTCGTCCCATCCTTTGGTCAAGCACAAACTGACCCGGCTGCGCGATGTCGATACCGACCACCGTCGATTCCGTGAATTGGTGCGGGAGCTGGCGCTACTCATGTGCTACGAAGCGACGCAAGATTTGCATCTGCGATCCAAAGTCGTAAATACGCCTATGGGTGAAGCGACCGGTTCGGAGGCCGACGAAATCATCGGCTTGGTACCGATCTTGCGCGCGGGGCTGGGACTGGTCGACGGCATTCAGGAACTTTTGCCTTCAGTCCAGGTTTGGCACATCGGCCTCTACCGCGACGAGGAGACGCTGCGTCCAGTGCAGTATTACAACAAGCTGCCGGATGCGCCTACAGTGCAACTTTGTCTGGTGCTCGATCCCATGCTGGCGACTGGCGGCTCCTCGGTAGCTACGATCGATATTCTCAAACGCTGGGGGGCGAAGCGCGTCAAATACGTTGGCATATTGGCGGCGCCGGAAGGCGTCGCCGCCTTGTCGTCTGCCCATCCCGACGTACCGATTCATGTCGCCGAGCTTGACGAACGGCTGAACGATATCGGATTCATCGTGCCGGGCTTGGGCGATGCCGGCGATCGCATGTTTGGCACCTGATGTTGGAATCATACGCCTATATCATCGTATTCAGTTGCGCGCTTTCTTTGTCTTTGTTGACAATACCGCTGGCGCGCTATTTAAGCCTGCGCTTTGGCGTCTCTTCCATTCCGGGCGGCCGTCGGCAAGAACGGGTGGCAATGCCAAAGCTCGGAGGTTTGGCGATCTTTGTCGGCTTCACATTCACGATCTTGCTGGCACAACTGTTGCCTGTGCCGCGCACCGATCCAAACGAGCTGAACCGGCTGGTCGGCCTGGCTTGCGGCGGATTGGTGATCTTCGTCCTCGGCGTCATTGATGACGTCATTGATCTGAATTACCTTCAGATTTTTTTCTTTCAAATTGCGACGGCTGTGATCGCCATCGCCTTTCAAATCTTCATCGAGTTTTTTAACAACCCGCTCACTGGAATCAAGACCGATCCCTGGTCGCCCGTTGTGACTGTCGCGCTGACGATGTTCTGGCTCGTCTTGATGATGAATACCGTAAATCTGCTGGATGGATCGGACGGATTGGCGGGTGGCATTGCCTTCATCGCGGCAATTGTCTTGTTTCTCAATAGCGCGTTCCGGCAAGAGCCGCCGCAAGCCAGCGTGAGCTTGCTGCATCTGGCTTTTGCGGGAGCTGTCCTCGGCTTTCTCATTCACAACTTTTATCCGGCGCGCATCTATGTTGGCGGCAGCGCTTGGTTCCTCGGTTACGTCCTGGGCTGCCTCAGCATTATAGGCGGCGCCAAAATGGCGACCATTCTCTTGGTGATGGGCTTGCCGCTGATGGACCTGGGATGGCAAGTGGTGAACCGCATTCGGCACGGGAATAACCCCTTCCAGGGCGATCGCGGGCATTTGCATTTCAGATTGCTGGATACAGGTACGCTCAGTCCCCGTCAGATCGCGCTCGGTTACTATGCTGTCTGTGCCTTCTTGGGATTCCTGACACTGGTCACGACAAGTCAGCTTTTCAAGTTCATTGCGATTGCCGCGATGCTGGTTTGCATCGCGATTGGATTCGTAGCAGTAGGGCGCTTTGCGAATCCGCGCGCGGACTACGACGAATCCTCGTCGTCATAAATGTCGATGTCATCCAGCGGCTCATAGCGAAGTTCGCCCGAATTGTCGTCGATGTCTTCGCTATCCATGTCGTCGCGTCCTGGACGTTGTGATGGCTTGGGAACGGGTCGCGTCTTGGGCTTGAGTCGGTCGATAACCGCTTTGGGCGTACTTGTTGGAAGTTCTTCATCCGATACCTGCGGCGCATCGCCGGAATCCGAGTCCGCCGCTTCGCGCGTCGCTGGCGAGTCCGGCGGCGGCGCGAAAGGACGCGAGAATCCCAGATCGGTCAACCCCGTATCTTGGATATCCTCAGGGCCGTCAATATCATCTGTAGACGCGGCAAAGGGACGGCTAAAAGGCGCATGCACGGTTGGTTCCCGATTGATGTCTTCGGGCATCGTCTGGGAGGAGGACTCCGCCGCGGAGGGCTCTGTTGCTGGCTGTTGGCGAGACGGCGAAATGCCTCCCCGCGCCGAGTCGATTGCCGCTCGCTCTATCGTCTCAGGCATCTTCTTGGGGCGCGGACTGAACTCGCGGCTCTTGTCCATGAGGTCGCTGGCAACTATCGACGCCGGCTTGCGATCAGAGGCGCTCGTCAGATCGGGACCTTTGCCAGGCGATACATTGAGCACGGCAGCGACCGGTTTGCTCACGGGTTCTTTTCCCGGGGGTCCGGGAATCGGCAATGGCAGCGCATAAATTGACCGAATCGGTCTTTCTGGTTTGGAATCATCGCGCCCTGTTGGCCGCGATCTACCTTCGCGCTCGCGGTCTCGGCGTTCTGTCAGCGCTTGCTGACGCGTCCGCGTGATCATTTTGCCGCCGTCAAATGTGGCGCTGTGGCCCGTGACCCTTTCAATGACGGCTTCTATCAAGCCCAGGGCAAGCACCATGACAAAATTAATAATTGATGTAGCAAACAGGATAAACGACAGACTGCTCAAGAGTCCGCGCGCATTAGCGCCGAGGATTGCCATGCCTTCAATGTTGCTCCCCAAGCCGATGACGAAGGCGCAAGTCAAGATCACGGCGGATGTCGCGCGGCGGCGGTTGCGCAATTCCTGCGAAATTGGCGGGAGCATGGTATTGGCGATGGTGAACATCAGATAAAACCATAACCAAAAGTCGGGCTGCGCGACCAAGCTTCCCATCGCCCGGCTAATGTCAGCAACAGTGCCGCCCGTCGCGATGCGCAGCGAAGACTCTAAATCCAGAACCTCGGTCGCGATCAGCCAAAGCGAAACGAAGGCGACGATCACGGGCGCTCCTGCGATTATCATTTGCTTGGGCGCCCAGGCATTTGGCGAGATCTGCACCAGGCTTAGTTGAAGTTCGCCGATCTCGTCATGCTCGGGCAATTGGGCCGAGCGAGTCGCTCGCACATTCAAAATGCCGGCTGTCAGCCAGCGGCACAGTTCATGCAGCGCGATGCCGGGCAAGAAAGCGGTGTAATAGAAGACAACTGTGGTCTTGCGATTATGGGTCAGCAGCCAGCCGACTTTGAAAATATGCTGGTGCATCCACTGTTCGCTGCGGCGAAAGATGACGAACAGCAGGAGAAGAAGAGCGGTGAGCGCCAATAGATCCAGCGCGCCCAGATTACGATCCTTTCACCCTGGAAGCGATTTCGATGAGTGAGGCGAAATCATTCACATCAAGCGAAGCGCCGCCGACCAAGGCGCCATCAATATCGGGTTGCGACATGAATTCCGCCATATTCGACGGTTTGACGCTGCCGCCGTATTGGATCCGCGCCGCTTCCGCTACCGCCCCCCCGTACATATCACTGATGGTCTCGCGCACGGCCGATGCGATTATGGCATTGGCGAGCTCGCCGCTGGCGCTTCTGCCGGTCCCAATCGCCCAGATCGGTTCATAGGCAATGACAACCTTTGCCATGTCCGCCGCGGGCACACCATCCAATGCCGCTCGAACTTGTCCGCTGACGAAGGACTCGGTCTGTCCCGCCTCGTTCTGCTCCAGGCTTTCGCCGACGGCGATGATCACGCCCAAGCCGTTAGCTAAAACTGCTTTCGCTTTCCGGTTGACAGACCCATCCGTTTCGTTCAGATAGGCGCGAGTTTCGGAGTGGCCCACGATGATATAGCTCACGTAATCGCGCAGCATGGCAACCGATACCTCCGAGGTATAGGCGCCGCTTGCTTCCCAATGCCCGTTCTGCGCAGCCACTTTTAAGGGACTGCCTTGAAGCACGTCGGCAACTGTCGTCAAGGAAAGGTAGGTCGGCGCCACTACCTTTTCTATAGTATCGAAAGCCTCGATCTTCGGCAGCAAATTCCATATAAATTTCAGCGATTCGGGGGGTGTTTTGTTCATCTTCCAATTGCCGGCAACGATTGGCGTTCTTGTCATCGTCAATTCCTTTTGTTGTCGATTGTATCAAATGTGCATGCTGTCGCCAGCCGCTCATGAGCCTATTCTGGCGGCATACTCAGCGATCCGTCAGCGCGGCAAGCCCGGGCAAGGTTTTGCCTTCAAGCAATTCCAGGCTGGCGCCACCGCCGGTCGATATGTGCGAAATCTGATCGGCAAGGCCCGCTTGTTCCACCGCGGCCGCGGAATCGCCACCGCCCACGATCGTGGTCGCGCCATTTGCCGTCTCCTTCGCCAAGGCTCCCGCAATGCCGACAGTACCCGCGGCGAAGGCGGGCATTTCAAAGACGCCCATGGGTCCATTCCAAACGATCGTTCTCGCGCCGCCAAGTTCGCGCGCGTAGAGGCCAATGGTGGCGGGTCCGATATCCAGCGATTGCCAGCCCGCAGGCAGGTCTGCGGCGGCGTCCAGTATACGCTGCGTCGCTCCGTTGTCGAAGGCGTCGGCGATGCGCTGATCAACCGGCAGCAGCAGCCTGTTTCCGGCTTTGGCCAGCAAGTCCCGAGCGATGTCAAGCGCCTCGAATTCGACCAGGGAATCGGCCATATCCCGCCCTTGCGCCGCGAAAAATGTATTTGCCATCCCGCCGCCAACCAAGAGCTTGTCCACTTTGTTCAGGAGCGCTTCGATAACGTCGATCTTCCCGGAAACTTTGGCGCCACCCAGAATCGCGACAAATGGACGTTGTGGATCTGCAATCGTTGTGGATAGATAATCGATCTCTTTTTCCAGCAGCAAGCCCGCAACGGCTGTCATGGTTTCGGACAGTCCAACGTTCGAGGCGTGCGCGCGATGCGCGGTTCCAAAGGCATCGTTGACAAAAATCTCGCCATGCCTCGCCAATTGGCGGGCAAAGTCCCGATCGTTCTTGGTTTCGCCCGCGTGAAAGCGCGTATTTTCCAAGAGCATGACACCAGAATGCGGCAGCGCGTCTATCATGGCCTCTGTGCCTTCACCGATGCAATCATCGGCAAAGGCAACATCCAGGTCCAGATACTTCCCCAATACTGGCGCCACAGGGGCCAAAGAAAGTTCCGGTTTGCGCCTGCCCTTTGGACGCCCCAAATGCGACATCAAGATCAGCGAGCGCGGCTGCTGCTTGAGAATGAATTCAATCGTCGGGACCGCCGCCCGAATACGGGTATCGTCCACGACAGTCGGTCCCTCCAGCGGCACGTTGAAGTCAACCCGCAGCAAGACCCGTCTTCCGGCAAATGATAGGTCGCGAACCGTCATCTTATTCATTGACATGCTCCCGCAAGATGCAAAAAGGCGAGGTGCTTCGCCTCGCCCTGTGCGCCCTTCTCACGTAGTACCAATAAAATAATGCGAAAAAATCTCATTTGTAGCGAAAGTTCTGGATGTAATCCTAGTCCCGCCGAATGCGCTCCCCCTCCCTGATGCTTCGGGGAGGGGGCCGGGGGGTGGGGTTGAACTAATGCATTTTCGCATTCTCATTACTTACTTGGAACTACTTCTACAGACGGTCGCCGACAAATTTAGCCAGATCGGCCGTTCGGCAGGAATATCCCCATTCGTTGTCATACCAGGTGATGACCTTCACCAGGTCGCCCGCGACATCGGTTGAAAGCGCGTCTATGACGCTGGAATGCGGGTTGCCGATGTAATCCGTCGAGACCAAGGGTTCATGCGATACATCCAGATAGCCATTCATGGGTCCGGCCGCCGCCTCTTCAAAGGCGTCGATCAATGCTTCCTTGCTTGGCGTATTTTCAACTGTGGCGACGAAATCGACCAAAGATCCCGTAGGCGTAGGCACGCGCACCGCCATACCGTCGAATTTGCCTTTCAATTCGGGTATGACCAGAGCCACGGCCTGCGCGGCGCCGGTACTGGTCGGAATCATATTGACAGCGGCTGCCCGCGCGCGACGCAGGTCGCTATGCGGCAAATCGAGGATCCGCTGATCAGTGGTATAGCTATGAATTGTGGTCATGAAGCCCTGTTTGATGCCGAAGACATCGTTGACTACTTTGGCGGGGGGTGCCAGACAATTGGTTGTACAAGAGGCGTTGGACAAGACGCTGTGCTGGGCGGGATCGTATTGATCCTGGTTGACGCCAAGGACGATCGTGATGTCCTCTCCCTTGGCCGGCGCGGATATGATGACCTTTTTGGCGCCAGCTTGGAGGTGTTTGGAGGCGCTGGCTCGGTCGCGGAAAATGCCGGTACTTTCAATAACGATGTCAACGCCCAGATCGCCCCAGGGCAGTTGAGCCGGATCTCTTTCGGAAAGGGCGGCGATGCGGTTGCCATCGACAATGAGCGCGTCGTCGGTCGCCTCGACAGTCCCTTCGTATACACCGTAATTCGAATCATAGCGAAACAAGTGCGCCATCGTGTTCAAATCACCAAGATCGTTAAAGGCTGCAATGTCAATATCATTGGGGTAACGTTCCAGCATGGCTTTTAGCACCTGCCGCCCAATGCGCCCGAATCCATTGATTCCAACTCGTACCGCCATCGTCTATTCTCCCTTTTGACTTTGCAAGCATTTCCCCGCGTACAGAATTGCCATAGCATAGTATAGGCCAGCCGATTTTAACATGCTGAAACGGGACATTGATTGACGCTTGTGCGCTCTCGCTGATTTGAAGAATGTCCCGCTACAAGTCAGTAGGCCAGCGAGGGGCAGCGTTACACTATTTCGTCAAGCGGCTCGGCGGTAGCGAGAGACGCCGCCCTTTAAGGCTTGTCCGCTGTGGTGTTTGCGGCTGTTTTTCCACCCCTCATCCCCTGGCCCCTTCTCCAACAACTGCCTGAAGTAGAACCAAGTTAGTCATGCAAAAAAATATCGCGCGCCTAGCTCCCCTTCTCGTAGTGCGGTGTCGGCGGCCAGTGTCTACGCGACCTGCGCGACCGACTGCTTCGCTCTGTCGTAGTCGGGGCAAAGCTCTTTTGCGGCTGAAAACTTTTGCGAACGGACACAACACGGACAAAAGAACTGCCGGCGGACGCAAAAGCTGACCTCATTGCAGCCTGTTGCTGCCTCGGGCATGTAGAAACAGCACAAGCAGGCAAGGCAATGCTACAAGCGCGATGATGGCAATGGCAGCATCGACGAACAGGCGTTCAGGATACAGACGTATCAGGGTGTCGGAGAAGGGAAACCGCCAGGTGCCAGCGGCGAAGAACAACTCATGAAAGGCATCAAAGGCTCTGTCCCAGACGGTCCCGGCTATGACAGCGAGCGACGCCAGCACTGCCAGCGTCAGCGTACTGCCCAGATGCAAGCCGCGCAGGATGGCTCGGCGGTAGGCACCGGAGCGCCTTGCCAGGATTACCGTTGCGCAGGCGGCAATGGTTAAGCCCAATCCGAAAGCAAAACTCAAGTTCGTTATGTATTTGACATCTTCCATGTGGCCAAGCGCAGCTTCGGAAAACATGGGACAAGCGTCTTCATCTTTGTACCCGCTCAGGCATTGATCGGCGGGCAATGTCAATGAGCCCAGGAATTCGATTTTCTCGCCATTTAGAAGGTAGTCGATGGCGTGGAAGCCCAAGGCAAGACGATCCTCTGTGGTGAAACCGTAGGGATCGGTGGGGAATCCCGGGCGCGTGTATTCGTATCGCAAGAACTCATGGGAAAGCACTACGCGCATCGCCCCCAGCAACAGCAATGTCGGAAACGCGAGCGCAGCGCCGACGATCAAAAGACGGGCGATTCTGGCGCTATGGTTCATCAGCTTGTCGGAATTCTTCAGCCCGACCGGACAAGAGGAAGTCAAGGACGATTGAATCGATCAGCGTTTCCACCGGCGCTCGGTCATCGGTAAAGATAATGTCGCTTTCGCCGAGAGGGACCAAGGAATCCGCAGCCAGTTCCATGACTTCGTATAATGTCGGATCAACATTATCAATCCGATATTGCAGGTTTTGACGCAAGTTGGACGCGCTGGATGAATCGACAGTCCCGACGAGGATGGTGTTGAAAGATGCCGGTACATCCAGCGCGTGTACGCTCGGGAAAATCAGCGACATGGTATTAGCGAGCGCGTCAACCAGGCGCCGGTCCGTATCAGTGCGCCCCACATTGATGATGGCAACGCCATTTTGAGACAGGCGCGCTTTTACTTCCAGGAAGAATTCAACCGTCGTGAGGTGCCAGGGAATATAGGGCGGACGATAGGCGTCAATGCCGATAACGCTGTAGCTGCGATCCATTTGGTTGAGCAGATATCGTCCATCGCCTGTATATGTACTCAGGTTGGGCAGGGAAGCCGCATTCATATCAAAATATGTCGCGCCGGCCTCGACAATAGCCGGATCAATTTCAATGCCGTCAATAGGTATATCGCCGTATATCGCCGTGTATTGCCGAGGGATGGTACCCGCAGCCAGTCCAATCAGCAGCAGTGATGTCACTTGGTCGGCGCGAAAGGGCGGTTGATTTAAGTAGGGACCGACCAAGAAAAAGTCCCAGGTTCCGCCATAGAGGATTTCGGTTTCGTGCCATTTGCTATGGATACCTTGACCTTCGTTCAGATACAGATAGCGATAGCCGTCGCTGTCTTCTTGCACCTGGATATAGTTGTAAGCGCTTTCTTTCTCGTATCTGAGTGCGGCGTTAGCGGCGGGAGGCCGGAGCGGTCCCTGAAGCAGGAAATGCGCCAGCAATGCGATAATGAGCGGCATGGACAGATAAGCCAGCGCCGCCCGGCGATTGACCGCGAAGAGGCCGAGCAGGGCGACCGAATACAAGATGCCGGCGAAGAGCAGAAAAGTGCGCGTCGTGCCCAGTTCTGGAATGATCCACAGTACCGGGAAGAACGTTCCCAAGAGGCTTCCCAAAGTACTGACGGCGTAAATCTGCCCGGCGATTTTGCCGGACTCTTCGATCCGTTGAACCGACAGTCGAATCACGAATGGAGATACCGTGCCCAGCATCGTAACCGGGATCGAAAACAGAACGAGCACCGAAAGGAAAGATCCTAGAGCCAGCGCCGCGTCCGCGCCGAAGACCGCTTGAGCGGCCTGAGTGACAACAGGTCTGGCAATGATGGGAATCAAGGCGCAGAGGAAGGCTGCCCAGATGATGATCTGCAGCAAGACAGCGATGCGAGGACACCTGTCCGCCAGACGGCCGCCGACGAAATACCCGACAGTCAGATAGAGCAACATCAGCCCGATGACATTTGCCCAGACCAGATTGCTGTTGCCAAAGACATTGCCTAGCAAGCGGGAGGCTGATAATTCGATGGCGAGGGTAGTCATGCCGCTGACAAAGGCGATAATGTACAAGTATCTTTTGCCAGGCGATGACATGCTCAAATCTGTTTCCGGGAGTCCAAGACAGATGCGCCTTCATTATGTTCTTGCGGCCAGGAAAAATCAATGAGCGTTAGCGTCCGTCGACCGGCGCCTTCGGATGCCTCGGCGATTGCCGCTATCGCGGAAAAAACTTTTGGCGAACCCTTCGATCGAGATCGAATTGAGGGGCTGTTGAAGGCGGGCCGAGACTATTCGCTCATTGCGCTGGACGCCCAGGGGATCCGTGCCTTTGCAGACAATTTTATAACCGTGTCAGAGACGGGCGCCCAACGCCTCGAGTTGGATCTATTGGCTGTCGACCCGAAGGCGCAAGGCAGGGGCATCGGCCGCCGGCTGATTGCCGAAAGCCTTTTGCTCGCGCGAGAGCTCGACGTGCCATTGATACGCGCCTTAGTCAGAAGCGAGAATCTCGTCATGCGCCGCCTCTGCGCATCCTCGGGTTTCGCGATCTCCGAACAAAGCTATGACCTGTATGTTGCGTCGCCCGAGCCTGGATGGAATGGTCCGTTAGATATCGAAGGGACCCATCTTGTGCCGGTGGAGACCCTTGCCTACAGCGGAATCTGGATCGAGGGCAGCTTAAGGCGGGCTGGCATTCTGCGGGCGCTGTCTGTCGCGTCTGCCCAGCAATTGCAAAGGGTCGGGGCGCTGGTGGCGCAAAGTAATCGCGCTCCGGCTCAGCTTCTGGCTGACAACGGATTCCAAGCGCAGGGAACTTACAATTGGTGGACGCTTAAGCTGAAAAGCGGTTGATTTTGAAGAGCCGATCATTATGAGGCGTCGCGCCATCAAGCGCCAGATCGCTGAGCATTTTGCCGATGATGGTGCTGAATTTGAATCCATGACCGCTGAAACCTGCGCCAATCACGACATGAGCGTGTTGCGGATGCCTGTCCACAATGAAGTGCTCGTCCGGCGTTTGCGTGTAAAGACAGATGCGACTCTCTCTCACTGGCGCCTCCGCAAGTCCGGGGATATGGGATCGCAAGAAATCTCGAACGCTCTCAACATTTTCCGGATCAGGATTGTAATCGATTTCGGAAGGGTGGCTGTGAGGCGCGCCACCATGAAAGGCGACTTTGAAACCGGAACCCGCATGCGAGGGTATTCCGTAAAGCGTTTCGGGAAACAAGCTGCTCACATGCGCAATCCAGACCGGGCACGCGTCAGATTCATAATGACTTGAATGCGAGGTCGACATAAAGTTCAATTGGCAGCGCAGCGTTGTGAGCGGCAGATCGAGTCCGGTTTCTAAAAGCAGCGATCGCGCCCAGGAACCTGCCGTGACGACTAGCTTTCCTGCCGAGTAGTCGCCGGCGCTGGTGGCGACGTCGACGCTGTCCCGATTAATTGACAGGTCGGCGACGACCGTGTTGTCTTTGAGGATAGCGCCGTTCTGCCGGGCGAGCTGGATATGTCCCTTTACGGCGCTTGACGCTTTGACAAAACCGGAATCCGGTTGATAGAGGACCAGAAAGTCCTCTCCAAAACGATACTGCGGAAAGCGCCTGTGAGCTTCTTCAACTGATAGAAGTTCATGCTCAATCATACCCGACTGTACGGACTCAATGGTTGCACGGAGCATCTCATCATCGGCGGGACCGAAATCGATACCGCCCGTCTTCAGGTAAAGTTGCTCGCCCAAGCTGTCTTCTACAGCGAACCACAGTGGAAATGTGTCTTTTGCCAGCTCGACGTACTCCGGGTAGTCATAGGAATAACGAATGATGCGTGAATAGCCATAGGAACTGCCTCGCCTATGATCAAGCTCAAATTGTTCGAGCAGGAGTACTCGCTGTTTCCTCCTGCTGAAATAATAAGCGGCCGCGCTGCCCATCGCGCCGGCGCCAATGATAATCACATCAAAACTTTCGTTCATATTCTCAACTTTCGTATTCCTGCGCTTTTTCGGAAGGGCATCGCAACCGCTTTGTCTGAATTGATTCCATTATGGACTGTGACCGTGCTGATAGTCTCTTAAATTGGACGTTGTTCCAAGGCAACTGTCAAGTCGTCGCCTTTGCCGACAATGAGTGTAGGGATCTTCGCCAATTGCAGCATCCCGCGAATTTCGCCCGAATCTTGCCGAGGATCGAAAGTCTGCGGATCAATGAAGACACAGATCGGGCGGACACCGCGCCTGATCATGATTTGCGCCTCGGCAATCCACTCCTCGTCCAATGATGATGTGATTATCATGAGTGTTGTGCCACGCGTGAAATGCGGCGTCTCCAGCGAAAGCATTTGCCTCAACGTATGGGTCGACGTGCTACGCGCGACCGCCAGCGCTTGAAAGATCCTTGTCAATTGACGGTTGCCGCGATCGGGCTGGAAAACCTGCCGGAAGGGCGTGTAGGCCGCGTATCCCACAACGCGCTCGCTCTCGATGAAATACTTCGCCAGGGAGGCCGCAATGACGACGCCGTATTCTTCGGTCGATGGCGGAATCCGGTATCGATCCGAAACGACGCGCCCGCCTTGTGCCGCGCGCCGCAATCCTTGCGCTTCGTATAAAGAGTCGGAAGAGAAATCGCTGAACAGCCAAATGTCCACCAGCGGATCCAATTCAAATTCCTTGACCATGATATTGCCGGTCCGCGCGGTGGAGCGCCAATGTATGCGGTTCATACTGTCGCCGGCGACGTAGTCGCGTATGCTGCTGGCGTTGGTGGTGATCTCGTGCGTAAGCTGCCTCTGCGCATCGCCGCCAGATAAAAAGCCTATTGGCAAAACCACCTTGTTGAGATCGACTGTCATCGGGTAGACGATCAGTGTCTCGGTCGCGCTCACCCGTCGTGGAGAACGGAAGAAACCAAAGGGATCGCTGCTAATCACGGTCAGCGGACCAAGCTGAAACTCGCCGCGCACGACGCAGATTGTCTCGACGTCCCAACGGTATTCTTTGCCCCCGAGGAGGGAAGGCACAACGTGGCTGGCATGGTGGCCGGGCAGGCTGGAATGATCGTGTATCTCCAGCCAGAGTTTCGGCAAGATTCCGGTTTTTCGCACGCTGAATGACTCGCGAAACATTCGGCCCACCTGGGATCTTCGCGTGCGCGTCGTCCGCTGCAGAGCGATCCCGCGCAGGGTAATCCAGGTCCAAGCGAGCGATAGCAGGAGCACCGCTGCGATCAGGTAGGTTAAATTGAACAACTGCGGACTGCCGGTGAACAAACCGGTCAGCAAGCTGATGATCATCAAGATATAGAGAATGTTGCGTCGGTTTGGCATACGACCTTAGCGCACGGATGCGCCGGGCACCGGCGTCGTCTGCAAGATGTCTTGCACGATAGTTCGCGAGGTGATGTTTTTGATGCGCGCGGCTGGACCAACGATAATGCGATGCGCTAGCGTGACTTCGGCCAGGGCTTTGACATCGTCCGGGATAACGTATTCGCGGCCCGTCATGGCGGCGCGAGCCTGGGCAGTGCGGAAAAGAGCCAGTGAACCGCGCGGACTGCTGCCGAGATAGACATCGGGGTGTCGGCGGGAGGCGGTGATCAAGTTTACGACGTACTGCTTTACCTCTTTGGCGACATAAACATCTTTGATCAATTGCTGGACAGAAAGCAACTCTTGCAAGCTGACCACCTGCTGGAGATTGTTTATGGGATGCTGGTATTGTTGCGCGGATAAGATCCTCAGCTCCTCTTGCGGCTGCGGGTAGCCCATCTGAATGCGAATAAGAAAGCGATCCAGTTGCGCTTCGGGCAAGGGAAACGTGCCTTCGTATTCGATCGGGTTCTGGGTAGCCATAATCAAAAAGGGATTGCTCAGTCGATAGGTAACCCCGTCGACCGTCATCTGACCTTCTTCCATCGCTTCCAACAGGGCAGACTGCGTCTTCGGCGTGGCGCGGTTTATCTCGTCGGCGAGTACAATCTGCGCCATGATCGGTCCGGGTCGAAACTCAAATTCGCGCGATTTCGGGTTGAAGATTGACACGCCCGTAATGTCCGAGGGGAGCATGTCTGGGGTAAACTGAATACGATTGAAGGTACAACCGACCGCGCGCGCGAGGGACTTCGCCATCATGGTTTTGCCCACGCCGGGTATGTCTTCGAGCAAGATATGGCCGCGACAAAGCAGACCGAGTATGGTGAGCCGGATCTCGTTGCCCTTGCCCATGATTACTTGCCCGACAGCGCTTGCGATGCGTTCGGCAATTTCTTGTACCGGCGTCGTGGTTTGTGTAGTCTGTCGGGCGACCCGGGTCCCTTCGTACTGTTCACTCATTGATACCGTTCCATTCGCATGTCGATAGCCGTTCACAGGTTGCGATATCTGTTGGCAATTGCGTTCTAACTGTGGCCAAGGATTGGGAAATGCCAGCCGCCCAGCTTGTCCTTTGCGCCATGTCTAGTATAATTAAACATGGCAATATGCTATATGGCAAATCTGCCATTCCACGTTTGTTGCTTCAAAGTTGATCGTGCGCTTGGCGCCACAAGACGGCGTTTATTTCGTATTTAGGAGCGCCGTTGAGAAGTGGCTTTTGAGATTGAAGGGAGCGGGGTGATGGAGCAATTGCAGGCGGACGCCTTGCTTGCGCGCCTGCGCCAAGTGCATGTCATGAACCCCGAACTGGAAGCGATCGCGGTTGTCAGCGTCGAGGGCGTCAATATGGGGTCGTTTATGCCGAATGATATAAACGATGAGCGCTTGTCCGCGATGAGCGCGGCGATGGTGGGCTTGGGCGAGCGAATCGCGATGGAGTTGGGGCGCGGCAGCCTGGATCATCTCATGATCAAAGGCGATTCCGGGTTTGTCCTCATGATGTCTGTCAACGACGAAGCCGTGCTGACATCGGTCGTTAACGACGAAGCCAAGTTAGGACTGCTGCTGTTGGATATGCGCCGAGCGGCGTCGGACTTGGCGAAAATGATTTAGCAGCTTGTTGGCGAGCTTATGCGCGACAATAGAATGGGGTCAAGGGGGGAAGCGAGATGGTAAGGCCCAAATACATATTCTGCACTGGCGGCGTCGTAAGTTCAGTTGGCAAGGGGCTGACTGTCGCGGCGATTGGCCGCATTCTAAAGGCGCGCGGCTTGAAAGTTACGATCCAAAAACTGGATCCTTATCTCAATGTTGACCCGGGGACGATGAGCCCTTACCAGCATGGAGAGGTTTTTGTCACCGCTGACGGCGCCGAAACCGACCTAGACTTGGGCCACTATGAGCGCTTCGTCGACGAAAATGTCAGCCGGCTGTCAAATGTCACGGCCGGGCAAGTCTACCTAACGGTAATCGAAAAAGAGCGTAAGGGAGACTACCTCGGGGGCACGATACAAGTTGTTCCCCACATAACCAACGAGATCAAACGCTGCATGAAATTGGTGGGCCAGCGCAGCGGCGCCGATGTTGTCATTGTCGAGGTGGGCGGGACAGCCGGCGACATTGAAGGCTTGCCTTTTCTCGAGGCGCTGCGTCAACTGCGCACGGAACTCAAACGCAGCGAGGCATTGTATGTTCACGTCACGTTCTTGCCGCACATCGGCGCTACCGATGAACTAAAGACCAAACCGACTCAACATAGCGTTCGTGAACTGCGCGGAATCGGTATCCAGCCTGACGTGATCATCGCTCGGACCGATCACCCGGTCAACCATGATATCGTCAACAAGATTGCGCTCTTTTGCGATGTTGACGAGGACGCCGTCATTCCCTTGGAAACGGCGGACAACATCTATGCCGTCCCTTTGCTGATCGAAGAGACAGGTTTGGCCGATTACATTCTCGAGCGCTTCAAGATTGAAGCTTCGTCGCCGGACTTGGGGGAGTGGCGTCAACTGGTAACGCGCTTTCGGGCGGCAAAAGACAAGCTGCGTATCGGAATCGTGGGCAAATATGTGGAGCTTCATGATGCCTACATGTCGGTGAAGGAGTCGATCGTTCACGCGGCGATTCAAAAGGATCAGGATGTCGAGGTCGTTTGGATCCATTCTGGCGAATTGGAAAAAGGCAAAGATCGGGATAAGCTGCAGGACCTCGACGGGGTTGTGGTCCCCGGCGGTTTTGGTTATCGGGGCATTGAAGGCAAAATCGTAGCGGCCAAGTTCGCGCGGGAGAACAATGTACCGTATTTAGGATTATGTCTGGGCATGCAAGTCATGTGCATAGAGTTTGCCCGAAACGCACTCGGGCTGGAAGATGCCAACAGCTCCGAATTCGACGTAAGCACGCCACATCCAGTTATTGATCTTATGCTTGAACAGCGCGCGATCACCGATTTGGGCGGTACGATGAGGCTGGGAGAATATCCTTGTGAACTGGTCCCGAACTCGCTCGCAGCCCAAGCCTATGGCGTCAAGGATGTCATGGAACGTCATCGTCATCGCTTTGAGTTCAACAATGATTACAGAGATCTTTTTGCGAAAAACGGCGTCAGCTTCAGCGGTTTAAGTCCGGATAACGTACTTGTAGAAATCTCTGAACTTCAGGACCACCCATTTATGTTGGGAACTCAGTTCCATCCAGAATTTCTCAGTCGGCCAAATCGACCTCATCCGCTGTTTTCGGCTTTCGTAGGCGCTTCCGCGGCCTTTCGCGATGCCAAAGCGAGCATGGAGCGCGCGATGCATTCTGGCATGGAATCGGCCGAATGAGCCCTCAAGGAGCATGGCGCCTCCTGGTTTCCGGCGCGGGTTTCGCCGATTCTTTCTCCGGCCAGTAATTCGTTTACGAGGAATGTGATATGGGCTTACGCGAATTCTTTGCCGCTATCCCAAAAGCGGATCTCAACCTGCAGTTGACCGGCGCTTTCGTTGACGAGGGTTTGTTGATGATCGCGCGCCAAAATGGCGTTCCGGCAGAGAGTGATGATTTTGCATACTGGACGGATATGCTGGCCAATCCCGATTATCAGCGCGTCGATGAACTGGCCGCCGTCGCCGGAAGTTGGGTGAGATATCCAGAGGATATTGCCCGGGTCGTATATGATATCGGCGTCGGGCTTGCCAAGGCGGGGGTCAGCTATGCTGAAGTAGCTGTCACGCCATCCGAATTCATGCAGAAATCTTCGATGAGCATTGATGTGTTTATCAACGCGCTCAATGACGGCCGAGACCGCGCGCTGCGGGGTTGGGGCGTCGACATGTCCTGGATCCTTTGCATTCCACGGGACAATCCAAGAGTCGGCGATGACGTGGCGCGCTGGGCGACTGGCGCTACGGCGAAGAGTGGAAACGTGGTTGCTCTCGGGTTGATTGGGGAAGAGGATGCGCAACCGGTGGGCCAGTTCAAACGCGCATTCGCAACCGCTCGCAAGAAGGGCATCTTTACCGTAGCGCAAGCCGGCAGCAGCATGGGCGCCGATGGGTTGACGTCAGCGATAGAGGAGCTTGAACCGCACCGGCTTACCGAAACCTGGGGTATCCATAGTCACCCGGACATCATCAACAGTCTGGCCGAATCCGGCGCTCCCATTGTTGTTTCCATAAGTCGCGCGCTACGGCGCGGCTTGGTCGACGATGCCTCTGCTTATCCTCTGCGAACGCTCGTGGACAATAAGGTTCAAGTGCTTTTGGCCACGGGCATGCCAAGACTTTACCAAAGCTCTCTTGTGGATGAATACGTAATGGCGGTCGAGCAATGCGGGTTGGACCTTACAGACGTCGTCGACCTGGCTCGAAGATCGATTCAAGCGTCATTCCTGGAAGACGAGCGGAAGCAGACCTTGCTTGACAAGTTCGACAAGCAATTGGAGTTCGCCAGGCTAAGCCATCTGGACAATTGAATGCGCAGGGATGCCGCGGCCAAAGACAGCCTTGGCGCGAGGTCCGCACTTATTCAACCGGGGTCACAGTAATATTGCCGTAAACGCTGTCATCCACCGGCATGGTAACGACAAGGCGATTGCCGTTTTCCACTTTTGCCCGCGCTTCGTTTCCCTTGACAGGTATTGACAGTTCGACCGAGCGGCTGACATGACCAAAGCGCCGCTCCTGCAGGTAATAGCGCGCTGTTGTCGGCGTAGATTCGGCTTCCGTTTGGAGCGAGATCGTCAGCACGTTGCTTTCGAGGCTGATCTCAATGCTTTCCTTGAGCAAGCCATCAATGGCTGCCGTACGGATTACAAGTTGATCCTCCGCCTCGTACATATCAAGCGCGAGCTGCTCTGGCCCGCTTGTGACATTTCGGATACCTTTTTCGATCTGTTTGCTGATGTGCTCGCCAATGTTCTGTATTTCTTTCATTGGGTCGAATCGCTGTTCTCCGGTCATTTTGTCTCCTGGCATCAAAGGCTTCAATCATATTATACGAGTTTCGGCAAAATCGGTCGCAAGACCCAAGGCGCCACGCCATTTATACGTCACGGCATAGAACGATTTCAAGTCTTTCATAAATTACTGTCATCGGATATGATTCGGCGCACTCGATTTTAGAAGCGGAAACGTTATGCCAAAGGTAGCGTATCAAGGGATTCCTGGCGCAAATTCAGAAATCGCGGTGCGGCAGCATTTCGGTCCCGATGTGGATTGCCTGCCTTGCCAGGATTTTAATCACCTCTTTGACGCATTGCAGTCGGGCGAAGCTGATTACAGCTTGCTACCGGTCGAGAATGCTTTGGCCGGCTCGGTCAGCGGCGCTTACGAAATGCTGCTCGACCACGATGTGCGTGTCCAGGCGGAGGTGATCCTCCACGTTCACCACGCCTTGCTAGGGATTTCCGGTACGACCTTACATGATATCAAGCAAGTTCGCTCCCACCCGCAAGCCTTGATACAATGCGAAAGATTTCTGAAACGCTACAATTTGGAGCCTGTGGGATGGTACGATACGGCTGGCTCGGCACATGACCTCTCCCATGATCCACAGGCGGACGTGGGCGTAATCGCGACGGAATTGGCGGCGGAGCTTTATGGTCTGGAGATAGTGGCTAAAGAAATCGAGGACGAGCCCTATAACTATACGCGATTCCTTTTGATGGGCCACGGCGATCCGGAACCCTCGGATTACAACAAGACCTCAATCGTATTCGCCACGCGCAATCAGCCTGCCGCCTTGTATCAATGCCTGGGAGAGTTCGCCAAGCGAGATTTGAACTTGACCAAGCTGGAATCCCGTCCACGCCGCAACCGACCCTGGGAGCCTTTGTTTTATCTCGACTTTGAGGGGCACTGGCAAGACCCGAAGTGCCAGGACGTATTGACGCAATTGCTGCACTTGACATCATTTGTAAAAATGCTGGGATCTTATCCCGCTGTGCGATCCGGCACCGTAGGCATGTGAGGCAGGTTTGGACGATGGAAAAAATTGATGTAGCGGTTCTGGGCGCAACCGGCGCCGTCGGGCAGCGGTTCATTCAACTGCTGGACAGGCATCCCTGGTTTCAGGTGCGCGAAGTCATAGGTTCGAGCCGCAGCGCGGGCAAAGCGTACGGCGAAGCCGCTCACTGGGCGCTTGATGACAATCCGCCGCGTAATGTGGCTAAACTGACCGTGAAAGCGCTGAACGATCCGTTGGATTCTCCATTAGTTTTCTCAGCCTTGCCCAAGGAAGCGGCGATAGATCGCGAAGTGGAGTTGGCTGCAGCTGGCCACGTTGTTTGTACAAATGTATCCGTAAACCGGATGGCGCCGGATGTCCCTCTATTGTTGCCAGAGGTCAATGCGGATCATGTTGGCTTGATTGATGTCCAGCGTTACCGCAGGGGCTGGTCTGGCGGAGCGCTTGTGGCCAACTCCAACTGTACGGTGATGCCGGTGGTCATGTCCTTGAAGCCGCTTTTGAAATACGGGATTCGTCGCCTGCACCTGGTCAGTGAGCAAGCCGTTAGCGGGGCGGGCTATCCCGGCGTGCCTTCGTTGGACATCCTGGACAATATCATCCCCTATGTACCGGGCGACGAGAACAAGATGGAGACCGAATCGCGCAAGATGCTCGGCAAGTTGAGCGACGGCGCGATTGATGATCTGGAAATGGTTGTCAGCGCTACTTGCACGCGGGTGCCGGTGATTGATGGCCACTTGGTGAATATCTCGGTCGAGCTTGAAGACGCGCCGGATTACGAGACGATCATCCGGGACTGGATGGCTTTTCGCGGACCGGACCCTGTGCCTTCGCTGCCGAGCGCGCCCAGCAGTCCGCTACAGTATCTGGAGCAAATTGACCGTCCGCAGCCCAGACGCGACCGCGACGCCGGTCAGGGCATGGTGACGAGTATTGGCCGCCTGCGCGAATGTCCCATATTGGGTTACAAGTTTGCGGCGCTTTCGCATAACACGGTGCGGGGCGCCGCGGGATGCAGTATCTTGAACGCGGAATTACTGGCGGTGAAGGGATACATTCAAGGTTCGCCCCTGGCGGAATTCGCTATGGCGAAGTGATCCCCGTGAATTGACACTCAATCATACTCGCCGCTCGAGTAGACATAGACTGCCGGACCGATATAGTCCTCGTTTGCGAAGTCATATTCATCTTCCGCCCATTGGAACAACCAGTGCGCGTCGGTAATCGTCATGTTTACACAACCGTGGCTCTTGCGATAGCCGAATCCATCGTGCCAGTAAGCGCCGTGTAAGGCAATATCACCGTCGAAATACATCGTCCACGGCACTTCTTCGAGGTAATAGAAATCAGGTTGATTGTAGGCTCCGCTCATGAGCGTTCGAGGGAAACGCACATAGACATGGAATACGCCTTCATTGGTCGGCCATTCTTCCAGACCTGAGGATATCAATGTGGCAAAGACGGGCTTGTCGCCTTCGTAGGCGATGGCGACTTGTTCGTAGAGGTCAACGCTGACCCATTTGTGAGTATCAACTTCTTCCGGTTTTTCCACTGGCAAGAGCTTGGCGACCTTGAACTGATGCACCCATTGATTGGTCCCGATTTGGTACCAGTTGTAGCCATCAACTTCGACAGTTGAGTAGATGTTCACCCGGGAATAGCGATAGAGAAACGGGTTGCTCGCGACCTCGGGTCCGCCCGGGGTATTCGCGCCATTCAAGTGCCGCAAGGTCCAAGCCATCGTGTAGGGAAGCTCTTGGTCCGGCAACTTCACACCCGCAAACCTTGATGGCGTCCATGGCTCTCCCAGACTATCGGACAAGACCCACTTGCCGTCGCCTATTTGCGCCCAGCCGTCCAATTCTCCCTGCACTGTGACGAAGCTGTAACCTGTGCCGAGTGTTTCGATAACCTCTCCGGCCGGTTGGTCATAGATGTCCAGTTCGGCGCTGACTTGTCGGTATTCGCGGTCATAGAGCAGCCCTTCATCGATCTGCAATGGGACCACCCGCGGAGTGGGGTATGAAGCGATGGCGCTTTGATCCAGACCACAACTTCCAGCCGCGCAACTATTCTGCGCGCTGGCCAGGCCGGATATACTCAGGATCAGGATATATACAAGTATGGAAACAGGTGACCGAAGCATTTGCTATCCCATAAAGTCGGGCAAGTACTCTTCACTATCACTATAAGGTCCAAACGCTGAGGAATTCAAGCTCGCTTGCCTGCGCACAGAGCAATCGTAGGTTTGCGCGTTTAGTCGCTTCGAGCGCAGAAATCACCGACAGCCCTAGAAAAAACTGATAGGACATCTTGGACACCGTCTCCATTATGACATAGTTTGCGAATTTGGTATGATTGAACAATTTCATTTCGAGAACAGCGAGAGGACAAAAGTATGGAGGTCTTGGGCATAGACATTGGCGGGTCGGGCATCAAAGGCGCAATTGTCGATACGTCCAAGGGCATATTCGTCGGCGAGCGCCTGCGCATAGAAACGCCGCAACCTGCCAAACCCGAACCCGTTGCGGATGTCGTCGCCGAGATTGTCAGGCACTTTAGCTGGGAAGGACCAATAGGCTGCACTTTTCCCGCTGTCGTACAGCATGGGATTACCCGTACGGCGGCAAATGTCGACAGCGCGTGGATTGGTACCGATGCGCAAGCGCTCTTTCGGGCGGCTAGCGGCAATTCGGTGCTCGTTCTCAATGATGCCGACGCTGCCGGCATCGCTGAATTACAATTTGGCGCCGGGAAAGACCAGGGCGGCTTAGTCGTCATCCTGACCTTGGGCACCGGGGTCGGCAGCGCATTTTTCATAGACGGCGTTTTGATACCGAACACCGAATTTGGTCATCTCATTATTCGGGGTAAAGACGCCGAAGATCGCACGTCCGACCGCGGACGCCAGGAAAACGGATACAGTTGGCGCAAGTGGGGCAAGCGCCTTTCTGAACACTTGCGCTATATTGAGGCGCTCTTCACGCCGGATCTTTTCATCATCGGGGGTGGCATCAGCAAGAAATACGATAAGTTCTTTCCGCATATTTCTTGCGCTACAAAAATCGTACCAGCGCAATTGCGCAACCGAGCCGGGATTATTGGCGCGGCAATAGCCGCCCGCGAGCTGGTCTAAACTATCCTCTGTTCAAAGCCGTTCGGCTACCGCAAAGCGCGGTTTGTTAAAGAGTGAAGCTACTTTTCCTCTGTAGCCGCAAAAGTTCCCCACAGTCGGTTGTGATACAAGAGCGGCGTTTTGTCGGTTGTCCAGCCGCCTTCCTGAACATGACCGACAAACATGGAATTCTCACCTACATTGATCATGTGCTCGACCGTGCAGCCGAGCCAAGCCATCGCATTGGGGATGATTGGATCGCCTAGCGAGGTCGTATCGCAGTTTAGCCCGTCGAAGCGGTTATCAAGTTTGTCATCGTAGTAGCCGGCAAATCGCTTGCCCAGCTCCAATTGCTGGTCGGAAAGAATGCTCACCGAGAAATGCCCCGCCCGCGCCATGTAAGCGCGGGTATCGAGCCGGTTGGCGATGTTCAGGCAAACCAGGGGCGGGCTCATGCTCACGCTGGCAAAGGAATTGACTGTGATCGCCTGCCAATCCCCCTCGGAGGAAACAGATACAACGGTGATGCCGGCCGTCCAGCAAGCCAGGATGTTCTTGAATACTTGACCGTCGACTTCGCTCATGAAATCTCCCTCTGTGTTGCGGACATTTTAATGTGACTTGTTCCAAATATCACCGGCGAAAACCGAGAGCGTATCCGTCAATCATCGCCGGGGCTTGCGCTGGGCCGGGGCGCCCACAATTGGTAATCGAAGCCATTCATCGAAATGATTTGATCAAGCTGATAGTTGCTGTGAATCGCGGTCATCACCGGATGGGGGAACAAGCCCGCGCGTATGATCACCAAAGCAAAACTGTGAGACCCGAGCATTTCGATCAACTCTGTCGGGTCGAACAAACCGTTCTCCCATAAATTTTTCAATTGTATGGCATTGGCGATGACTTCGCGACCGGCGCGCAGATTGAAGCCGGCGTCTTCGGAGAGCAATAGCCCGTCGGTCTGTTTGATCGCATCGACGATCTCCCAGCCTCCCTCATAGTCATCTTGAGAGGGCAAGTGACCGGTTACCGCGTAGCCGACCGTCCAACCGGCGGGATCGTATAAAGGGTAACGCCAGGATGGCAGCGGTTGGATGTTCAGGGCAGAGGCGATTGGCGCGAAGAACTGTCCGGATGTGGGTAATTTGAAAACGGAGATGCCGTATGCCAGGAAAAGCAGCGTGGCGGAAAGCGCGAGCAATTTGCTGCCTGCAAGCCCCGCGGTTGGTTTCAGGAAGCGCGCCAGATAGTTGCCGGGCACATGCCAGTTGCCGGCTACGGATCGGGCAAGGAAGATCCCGCTCAAGATACAGATGGCGGAAAGCGCGGTAACGAAATAGCTATCGCCGGCGCCCCATTTTCCGGCAGCGCTGGTGTTGATGAAGGCGGCAACGAACCAGATCGAGAAGACCGACAGTCGATCAAAGTACATCTCGTATATGACCATCCCAATTGCCAGCGCAAACAGCCAGCCGTGGAGTCTTAGGAATTGCTGCAGCAAACCCAGGAACTGGTCCATTTGATAGGGATTCTGATTTGCGGCGATTATGTTGATCCACCAGTGACCGTCGGTGACGAGCATCAACAGCGCGAAAATGGCGCCAGCCGCCAGCGCAAGGCTCAGGCTGTATTGAATGGCAGCGCGCGGGTTGCGCAAGAATAGCCAGAGCGATACAGCGATGCAACTGGTGTAGGCCAGTTGTTTGGTATAGCCGGCGCAAAGCAGCAGGACAAAGGCGACAAACAGACGTCGTCTTGTTTTGACGCCGGGCTCGAAGGCGCTCGCTATCGTTACCACGGCCAAGGTTTCGAACATCACCATGAGCAAATGCTGACGCAGCAGCGGGCCGATGTGATAGACATAATTGGACGACAAAAAAGCCAGACCGGCGATCGTGGCGATCATTCGATGTCGGGAATCGCGAAACACTGCCCAGGCGATGGCCAAGGCAGTGACTAGCGTCGCGCCGAAAATTATCAGACGGCCATACCAAAACTGGGGTCCAAACAGTTTCACAAAGGGGACCATCAACGTATGAAATAGCGGGGGATAGCCGCTGCCGTAGAAGGGAAAGACATCGTTGTTGCAGTAGGGACAACGTCCCGACGCGAGCAAAACCGCGTTATTGAGCTCAAAGCCTTCCGCCTGATCGTAATCAAAGGGGAAAGGGATGAGGGCGACGCCAAATGCCAGGTACACCAAGGTATGTACAAGCATCAGACAGAACAGCATAATCAAAAGATAATTGAGGACGCGTTGCATATCGTTTAGGGATTCCGGCAGACAATGAATACCAAAAAATGAAGCGACGATGTACGATTGGTATAGTCACTCAGTCTAACATAACCGCTCGGCGCGTAACCGGCGAATTGCCCACAAGAATGTCGCGCTCACAGAAAATAACAAGCCACCTTCTTGCGCGAGCAAGCGGGTTCTCAAAAAGGAGATAGTCTGAAAATGCGTCATGAGTTGCCAAAGTTTCAAAAAGTGCGCCGTCATTTTGCGGCGGACTTCATCAATGACGCCTTGTCCGGTCCGCGAGGAGCCTGTCTGATAAAGCTGATCGAATACGACGACCATCACTTTCGCGCGGTTTTCCGCAGGAGCTATTTCGAACTGATCGATAGCGCGGATATGCCAAGCAAATCGCAGTGGAACACGCTCAAGAAAAAGCTCAAGCGGCGCAATCGCAGGGTTTTTGTATTTCGTGATTACGGATCGGTAGAATGCTCGCAATACGCATCTGTCGATCCCGATCAAGTGTGCTTATACCTTGACTTCGGCTTCTTGCTCGCCTAAGTCTAGGACTGTTGATCTTGATCCTTGAAGTTGATAAAACGATAGCCGACGCCGCGTTCGGTAATGATATAACGCGGGTTTGAAGGATCTTCTTCTATCTTTTCGCGCAGATAGTTGACATACAGCCGCACATAATGCGCCTCATCTCTGTATTCGTATCCCCAGACCTTTTGCAAGATCTGATCGTGCGGCACTGTCCAGCCCGCATTCCGAATAAGGTGATACAGAAGGCGATACTCCGTCGGTCGCAACTTCACGGCCGCGCCGTCTACAATAACCTGGCGCTGGTTGAAATCGACGCTAAGCCGATCGTCGACGCGCAAGATGGCTTCTTCGGTCGATGGTTTTTCCAGTCGCCGAAATAGCGCTTTGATGCGGCTTGACAGTTCCCGCGGTCCAAAGGGCTTGGTGATATAATCATCGGCGCCCAGTTCCAAACCCAGCACTTTGTCGTTTTCCTCGCCTTTGGCGGTCAACATAATGACCGGAATATCGGAAAACTCTCGCAACATGCGCAAGGTCTCGAAGCCGTCCAGATCCGGCATCATGACGTCGAGGAGAAGCAGGTCCGGCAATTGCGTGCGGAGCGCGTCAAGCGCTTCCAAACCGCTATGCGCCTCGATTACTTGATGGTCTTCCAATTCGAGATTCATGCGAATGAAGCCAATCATGCGCGGTTCGTCGTCGACAACCAATATAGTCTTGCGCTTGCGAATCCGGTTGATGGATGGCACTGAATTCATTTTTTCGAGTCTGTTCCTTCAGGTCCTTGGACAGAGCGTCATCATGCTGCAACTCATGCTAAAAATACGATTATGAATTGCAGTCACGACGCAATGCGACGCGCTCTAGATATTGACGTCGTTCTCCGGAATTTTCAATATGATGACGGAAATATTGTCTGTTCCCCCGCGGTCATTGGCAAGGCTGACCAGCCGATCACAGGCTTCTTGCGGGCTTGATGATTCAAGCGTCACGCGCTTCATCGTTTCGTCGTTCACCAGGTCCCATAAGCCATCGCTGCAGAGTATCATTTGCGCCGCTGAGGGCAAAGTGCGAATCAACCTTTCCACTTTTAGGCTCTCATTTTGTCCGATCGCTCGGTAGAGCACATTCTTCTGCGGGTAATACTCGGCTTCTTCGGGCGTGAGTTCTTTCATCTCAACCAATCGCTGCACCAAGGTGTGGTCGGTCGTCAACTGCTCAATTTCATCATTGTGGATCAAATAGACGCGACTGTCGCCCACATGCGCAAGATAGGCAAGATTGCCCACAATTGCCACAGTGGACAAGGTCGTGCCGCCACCCGGCACTGCGTCAATGACCGCTGAATTCGCCTTTTCCGACGCGGCGACCAGCGCTTCAAGGATTGTGGTCTTTTCCGCGGCTCTAAAATTCCGCAGCAAGGGCATATAGACGCTTTGCAGCATCTCTGAGGCGAGCGTCTGAACGGCGATGCCTGCCGCTCTTTCGCCATCAAGATGTCCACCCATACCATCCGCGACAACAAAGAAACCAAAGTCCGGGCGGTTTTCCACAGTCATCGTATGCCACTGCATGGCGAAACAGGCATCTTCGTTGTTGTCACGCAGCTTGCCAACATCTGTCGCGATGCCGTAGGTCAAAGCGCGCTTGGGCTTATGCTCCCGAGGAGGCTCGCGTCGCGGCGGCGCAGGTTCCGCGCGTGGCCGCCGTTGAATATTCGTCTGCCTTTGTACCGGCTGTACTTGTGGTTCTTCGCTGGATTCGGTTTCTGGATGCGCTGTGTCCTCGCCCTCCAGCGGAGGCTGCTCGGGCGGCAATGCTTCTAAATCAACTTCGTCGTCGACCAGCTGAGCATCGGTGTCCACTGCGCCTGGTAGGGGCGCGGCCGGCGCGGCCCTGTTGCGCGTAACATGCGCTACACGACGAGACATCCCATCCCTTCCCATGCGGTCAGGGGACATGCCAAGTAGACGCCGCAATAAGTTCATCGCGTTTCCCTAATGCCGGGGGGCGCGGCTTTTGCAAATAAAAATACTACCGCGTCCATACCCGTGGATTCGGTTCCGCTGATTGTTCGGATTCGACTGTTTCGGGCTTGCACAACATCCCGCCTGCTAGCTTGTGGAGTTGCCGACCCGACCAGACCCTGTAGCGAATATGTCTGGGAACGTTGACTTGTATAATTATATTTTAGTAATAACATTGGCGCAATCTCTGGCCTGCGTTGAAACCAGCCGCGATTATGAGCCCACAAGCGCCGTTTTCCGCATACATCCACATACCCTTTTGCGAGACACGTTGCAGTTATTGCGCATTCAACATCTATACCGATCTTGGGTCTCTGGCGCCAAGGTATATTCGCGCGCTTCTCCAAGAGATCGAGTTCGCCTCCGCGAACAATCCAAATCGGGAGATTCATACCGTTTACTTCGGAGGCGGAACACCGTCCCTGCTCGCAGCGCGCTACTATCGGGACATCCTGCATTGCTTGGCGAAGCATTTCTCCCTGGCTGTCGATCTTGAAGTCTCTATGGAAACCAACCCTAATGACATATCGACTTCGTATTTGCGCGAATTGCGTGAGATCGGCATCAACCGGTTGAGCATTGGCATGCAGTCCGCATCGGAGAGAGTCCTGCGTCTATTCGAGCGTCGCCATGACCTTGATGCCGTCGAACGCGCTCTGCGCAGCGCCCGACAGGCGAGCTTCGAAAATGTGAACCTGGACGTGATATTTGGGTCGCCTGGCGAGACCCTCGATGAATGGAAGCGTACCGTTGATGCGATTCTCCGTTATGCGCCGGAACATGTTTCGATGTACGGTCTGGAACTGAAAGGCGGAACGGCTTTACGCGCGCAAGTCGACGCCGGCGCATTGCCAAAGCCTAACGACGATATTTTCGCAGATATGTACGAATATGCGTCCCGCAGTCTGGAAGGCGACGGATACGCGCAATACGAGATTAGCAATTGGACACGTCCGCAGTTCGAATGTCGCCATAACTTACAGTATTGGCGCAACTTGCCCTACCTTGGACTCGGCGCGGGCGCGCACGGTTTCGCAGGTGGCGTTCGTTATTCCAACATCGCCAATCCGATACGATATGTCGAGTCGCTCAACGAGCGTTCAGGCGCGAAATATGATTTTCCTCTTACGCCGGCCGTAGCGAAGTCGACAAAGGTCAACAGCAGGGAGGACCTTTATGAGACTGTAATGATGAGCATAAGGCTAACCCGCGAGGGGATCCATCGTCCGACGTTCCGACGGCGTTTCGGCGTGGACATCGCCGACAAGTTCCCTGTCGGCATTGGGAAAATGAAGACCTTGGGCTTGATTCATGTGGAAAGCGACCGCGTCCGCTTGAGCGAGCGGGGCCGGCTGCTCAGCAACGCGGTTATCCGGGAGCTGGTGTAAGCGATTTAATCAATTGATTTGATCTCCGCATTGCGCAGTTGGGCGATATCTTGCGACGCCGTGCATAACATGGCGATACGCAATTGAGCGTTCAATTCGGTAATCAGTAAATCAACCGCTTCGGCGGATTCGTCCGCCGCGCTTAGGAAGGGGCTGGCCAGGCCCGCAAGACAAGCGCCCAATGCGATGCACTTGGCAATATCGACGCCGTCGCGCAAGCCCCCGCTGGCGAATACCGGCAAATCTGGGGCTGCCGTCCGCGCGTAAGTCAGCGCCTCAGCAGTGGGGATTCCCCAGTCAGCGAAGCTGCGGGCCACGCGCGCGTGGAAGGGAGTCGGCGCGCGGTGATACTCGACTTCGCTCCAGGACGTGCCTCCTGATCCGGCCACGTCAATTGCTGAGACGCCTGCGTTGGCCAAATCGCGTACGTTTCTGTGGGAAAAGCCCCAGCCAACTTCTTTGGCAATTACCGGTACTGCGAGATGCCTGCATATCGACTCCACTTTCTTAAGGAGACCGGAAAAATCGACATCGCCCTCGGCTTGAACCGCTTCCTGCAAAACATTGAAATGAAGTATCAAGGCATCGGCAGCCACCATGTCGATCGCCTTGCGACACTCTTCGATGCCGTAGCCATAATTGAGTTGCACGGCGCCGAGGTTGGCGAAAAGCAGGATGTCCGGCGCGACCTGGCGGATATGAAAGGAGCTTCTCAATGATTCATCTTCTATCGCGGCTCGCTGTGAGCCCAAACCCATTGCTATAGCATGTTCTTGAGCAGCCGCGGCAAGATGTCTGTTGATGCATCTCGCGGTTTCGGTACCGCCTGTCATTGATGATATCATGATCGGCGACCCCAGTTGCTTGCCAAATACTTGAACCGAAGTATCGATATCATGCAAGCTCAACTCGGGAAGCGCCTGGTGAGTAAATCGATACCGTTCAAAACCGGTGCTAATGCGGGGAAACTGAACATCCTCTTGCAGGTTGATCCGGATGTGATCCAGTTTGCGGCTTTCGGTTGAGGGTGTTTCCGTGACTTTAGGCATAACGAAGTGTTCCCTTTATTGAAGCGGTTGATGAATCTAGGTCGTCGCCGAATCATCGTACTGTCGAAGTTTTGACGTGTCAATTATGCGCGTGCCACCATACAGGCTGGCATGGAAAGTGATAAACGGTATAATTGGCGCTTATGTGAGTGCTAAAGATTCCGTTGGGGAGGAGTGACCAAGATGGCATCTATTGAAGATCGGGTCAAAGGAATCGTGGTCGAGTTGCTTGGTGTGGAAGAAGAACGCGTCGTCAGTACCGCGAGTTTCCGCGAAGATCTGGAAGCCGACTCGCTCGACCTCGTCGAATTGATCATGGCATTTGAGGAAGAATTCGGCGGCGAAATCAGCGATGAGGACGCTCAGCGAATCGAAACTGTTGGTCAAGCTGTGGAGTACATTCAATCCAACATGGAATGATCCGTTACACAACGGGTATTTACTAAAACGAACGAGGCGGCAGTTGCTGCCTCTTTTCATTCTCCGCGCCAGACATCAACAAAGTAGAGGCGAGCCGTCTGTCTCATGGACCGGACTTGCAGGCCACGCGTGTATAAGTCGATAAGAAAACCGACGTCCATTGAGGAGGACAAAGCAGATGCTCCGCAGGGCTCTCTTGAATTGTTTTGAATACACGGCGGAAACAGTTCGTGTGCAAGCAGGCGTCGTCAGCCATGCTGAAAGTCTCGTTCAGCCTTTCGATAATTCGCACAGCATCAACTGGCTATTGGGTCATATCGTTTCCGCCCGAACCACGCCTTTGATTCTGGTTGGAGCGGAAAACGTATGGTCAGAGGCGTGTCGAGCGCGATATCGTCATGGCAGCAGTCCAATCAGCTTTCAAGACGAAACTGTGCTTCAATTCGAGAAATTAGTGAGCCTATTCAACGAGACACAATGCCGATTCCAGGCGAGCTTGCAGTCAATAGACGATGGAGCGCTGCTGAAACCATCCGGGTACGGCAAAAACAGCGTATTCGATAGCCTGCTGTATTTCCATTTCCACGAAAGCTACCACGTCGGTCAGATGACAATGATTGCCGAAGCTCTCGGTAAGCCGGCCGCATATCTTGCATCATCGACGTCTTAGGAATCTTCGAAGCATATTGAGACTGAAAGCGGCATAAGCCACTACGATTAGCCACAAGCCGCCGCCCGTCTCGCCTTGCTCCAGCGTCACTTGATACAACTCAATCGCTTGCGACTGTCCCACGAGTGATGTGACGATTCCCGCAACCGCAAGGAGGATAATGACAAAGGACCGAAACTGCGTCGGCAGAATGAAACCCAGTCCTGTTGACAAGATGATTGTCGCTATGGCGAGAAACAGCAGTTGTCGGTAGTTTGGATCGGCGACGTTGTTCAGGAACTCCAGCGGGGGCAGTTGTGACACTGAGAGCAAGACTACGAACAGAAAGGCGAGAAATCGCTCGTTTCGGCTGGTCGACCAAAGCGTGATTAAAAGCGCTAGAATCGGCAGTTGCAGGCGCAGCAGCAATGGCGCAATCAATGGCGGCGTCGCTCCCTGCTGCAATGGATGCAAGCTCGTCCATTCGGCCAAATCGAATGCGTTGAGCGTCATAGCTGAATTCGGGGCTGTTACCCAAGGCAACAGGTAACCTGCCAGCGCCAACAGCAAGAGAACAAGTACCCCGTTCTCACGAGCGTTTTTTTCGCTATTCGCCATGCTCATGCGTCTTGAAAACCTCGATTCTTTGCCGGACTAAGGTATTTTCTCACACGCCAAGCATCGCGTCGTAGATGGACTTAAGCTGGCTCGCCGCGCTGGCCCAAGAAAAACGCTTGACGTGCTCAAAGCCCGCAGCAACTAGCTGCTGTCGCAAGGCTGCGTCGGTCAAGAGTCGCATAATGGCATCGCTAATCGCTTCGGTATCCAGCGGGTCAACCAGAATACCCGCGTCCCCGGCAACTTCTGGAAGCGACGACAGATTGCTCGTGATCACCGGCGTGCCACAAGCCATAGCCTCCAGAACCGGTAGTCCGAAGCCTTCGTATAAGGAGACAGCAAGAAGCGCGCGCGCACCTGAGTAGAGCGCGGGCAGGTCCTCATCAGGGACGAAACCAAGAATATGGACACGATCCTCCATCGCGGTTTCCCTGATGCTGCGATACATCTCGTCTTCGAGCCAACCGCGGCCGCCTGCGACGGCATAATGCAAGTCTATACCTTGATCCCGTATTTTTGATAACGCGCGGATTGCGCCGCTATAGTTTTTGCGCGGCTGGACGGTACCGACGGACAGGACATACTTTAACTCTTTCAAATTGTGCCTATTCAATACTTCTTGCAATGCCATCTCGTCCGTCACCCGACCAAAACGGCCATCCACTGCCGAATACAAAACGCTGATCTTGTCGGGGGGCGTCCGGTAGATTTCTATGAGATCGTCTTTAGTCACCTGAGAATCCGCCAGTACATGATCTGCCCGCTCAACAGAACGCGGTACCACGGCTTCCAGGTATCGTCTTAGAGACGGGCTGGCAGCATCTGGCACGCGAATAAAGGAAAGGTCATGCACTGTCAGCAAGCTGCGCGACCGGGGCAAAGTTGGTGGCAAGACGAAGTCGGTAGCATGGAATAAATCCACGAGCCCAGTGAAGGCTTCGACTGGCAGCGGCAATTGAGCGCGCTGCCAGATTCTTGCTAGCCACTGTGGGGTCAAGATTGTCGTCCGCCAGTCAAAGTTGGGTCCGGGCGGATGCGGGAGTCGCTCGCGTTTCGAGCCCGCGACGAAGAGCCGATAGTCCGTCACAGGATCTTCTATGGCAAGCGCTGCCGTCAACTCGCGAACGTAGCGCCCGATACCGCCACCCTGTTCGTAAGCAGGTGTGTAGTCGATAGCAATACGGGGCACGTTATTCGACGTCGTTAAAGGTCCAGTAGCGGTTCGCGAGGAAATTCCAAATCATCACGACAATGACTCCAATGAACTGCGAGATCATCGTGCCTAGTTTCAACTCGTCTTGCAGAACGGGATTGTAACTCGAAATCATGCTTTGAATCGCAGCGGTCGACCATAAGCCAAAGAAGGCAAAGGAACTTGTAATCCAGAAAGTTCGACCAATCCAGCCGATCACGCTGACTATGGCGAATTGCGTCAATTGGCGACGAACTGAATACGATCTTGAATCCGGATACGTCCAAAGACGATTCCAGGTGAAATTGCTACTAACAGCCAGAGTAAAGCTTATGGTAGTGGCGAGCGCCACGTTGAGCGGCAACTCAATGTTTTGGTCGTCCGCCGCTGGCAAGACAGTCGACTGCAGAATAAACAGAACGCCAAAGTCGATGACAAAGCCCAGTAAACCGATGAATGCGAATTTGATGAATCGCTCGACTTCTTTCGCTCGTTTGCCGCCGACCCGGCTTGCTAGGGCAATGATGAATCGATCAATAGGTGTTGACAGCCCTCGGTAACCTTCGCCTTTAGACGTGACATCCGGCGTAAACGCTTGGGACATAGTTAATCCAGAATCAGCTTGTGGTTGAGTTGCCAATACAAAACCGCCAGTATACCCAATAATACACCAATATGCAGAAAGAGGTTGTTTACGAAGAGGTTATCAAAAATGCTGTGGACCGCCAGATATGTCCAACTGCCAAGCAGCCCGATCGCTGTCGCTCGAGCAAATGAATCCGGATGGGCGCGCGCGCGCCAGGTGACAAGAAAAATCACGAGCCAGAAAGCCAGATACGCGACGAATCCGACTACGCCAGTTTCCGCAAGCGTGTTTAGATAAAAGTTATGCGCATGCCCTAATGGCTCCTTCCAATTAATGAGTCGATACTGGTCATAGACGATTTCGTAGTTTCCCAGCCCGACCCCTAGAATTGGGTTGGATTGCGCCATATTGAGCGCCGCCTGCCAATGGGCGATTCTTTCGACTACCGCGTAGTTCATCGGGCTGACATCAACGCCGCGAACATCTTCCATCGTGAGAAAATCGCCTGCGGAAGCCGTCAACCGATTGACAACGGATCGCGGCAACAATCCTCCCAACCATAGTCCCACAATCAGTAGCGCTAGACCAAGGGCGGCGGCGAAACCTGTTGTCGCGCGTTTGGGCAACGCAAAGAGCATTACTGCCGCTGAAACTGCTGTGCCGAGCCAGGCGCCGCGACTCCAGGATGCAAGCAATGCGGCCGAAATCAAAGCCCCTGACAGTCCGAAGCAGATAAGAAGCCCCAGGGAATACCAGTGAATCCTGTGTTTCTTTCGGTACCCGGAAAGAATCGACGCAACCTGAACATAGGCGCCCATTAAAGCGAGCGGGAGCATAAGCCCCATGAATCCGGCAAAGGGATTCGGCTGCCCAAACGTGCCAAAGGCGCGGAAAAACCGACCCAAAATCGCAAGATGGTCCGCGCCGCTTCCGCCAAAGAATATATACAACCCGACAAGCGCATTTGCTGTAGCGGCGACGAGCAGCGCGAATACCAGCCAAAGCCAGTAGCTATGTTCCGAGATCGTTATTTGCCATACGAAAACCGCCATCAAGATCCATTTGAGCCACTCGCGCAGCCAGGCAGACTGTGAGGCGCTTGTCCAAGACCCAAGCGCGAAAACGGCACAAAGGCACAAGATTGCAGACAATACGATGTTGCGATGTAACGTGACTACGGGTTTGCGAAGCGCGATTCGATGCGCTAGGCAAACTCCAATATAAAAGACGAAAAGGATCTGACCGATATCCAACGGGAGATCAATACTTGATTCTGTCGCAATCAGCGCTCGCAAAGGCGCAAGAACCAACAAAACGACAAGCATTGCCGTTGGAGAGGCCAGCGCCGCGATCAAACATAAGCCTGCAAGGCTAAGACCAAGGATTTCGGGTGTTGCAATTAAGAGATTCACAATCGCGACGGCGACCGCGATGACAAGCCAGAAGATTCGACTACGCATAAGGTTCTGGAACCCATGCATCTCAAGTCGCGGCGGCGATAACTTGACGAAAATATGCGATTGTGCGCGCGAGGCCGTCTTCCAGCGCCACTTGCGGTCGCCAATCAAGCAGATTATGCGCGCGGCTCGCATCCGGTTTGCGCGTCTGAGGATCGCCATCAATCCGAAGCCCGTCGTCAAAGACGATGCCGGCGGGATTGGCCGAGACGCGGTTGACTACATTGGCGAAATCAAGAATGGTCACTTCGCGAGTCGTACCGATATTGACCGGCTCGACGAAACCGCTGTCAAGCAAACGCACAACGCCCTCTACCAGGTCGTCAATGTATTGAAAGCATCGCGTTTGACTGCCGTCGCCATAGACCGTCAACGCCTCGCCACGGATCGCCTGGCCAACAAAATTGGGGACGACTCGCCCATCGTCAAGGCGCATTCGCGGCCCGTAGGTGTTGAATATGCGTACGATGCGGGTGTCCATACCGTGTTGGCGATGATAAGCCATCACCAGCGCTTCCGCATAACGTTTCGCTTCGTCATATACGCCACGTGGACCAACCGGATCAACATTGCCGGCATAGTCTTCACTCTGTGGATGCACCTGCGGATCGCCGTAGACCTCAGATGTAGACGCAAGCAAAAAGCGCGCGCGCTTCGCCCGGGCCAAACCCAGCGCGTTGTGCGTGCCCAGCGCGCCGACTTTCAAGGTCTGTATCGGATACTTGAGATAGTCAATCGGGCTGGCAGGGGAGGCAAAATGCAAAACGGCGTCGATCTGACCGGGCAGGTGGATGAAGTTGCTGACATCGTGATACACGAATTCGAAATGACGATTGCCAGCCAGGTGCGAGATGTTGTCCTGGGTGCCCGTGATGAGGTTGTCAACCGCCACCACACGGTGGCCATCGCTCAAGAAACGATCGCACAGATGCGATCCTATGAACCCAGCCCCGCCTGTGATCAGTACACGCAAGTCTTGGTATCCTCGATTTGATTGGCTGGGCAAAGTGTACCACAGTTCGC
The DNA here is from genome assembly GCA_034420635.1 of Anaerolineae bacterium. Lineage (GTDB taxonomy): Bacteria > Chloroflexota > Anaerolineae > Aggregatilineales > Phototrophicaceae > UBA6055. The sequence goes on from DAOULD010000038.1 coordinate 37,600, forward strand.
AAGACCAACGCATGGCATAGCTTCATCCATGAACAGACTCGGAAACGGATTCTATAGCTGGCGCCAGTTCGCGCAGACGCGCGGTCGCAGCCAACTGGAACATGAATATGAAGGCCAAATCGATGACAAAGACGCTGTTGTCAATTAAGCCATGACCCAATAGCGCTGCCATGCTTCCCATCAGACCCAGCATGATCGCGAAACTGACCCGGTCTGTGTTTCTCAACCTGCTCAGAGTGATAAGGGCATATCGCCAAAATGCAAACTGTAAAAGCAGAAAGATAATCGGACCGGCAATACCTAGACGCGTCCAAAAGTCCAGTAAAAAATTGTGCGGGTGCGACAGATCCAGGTCCCAGATCGCGTCCGGCCGAACATATTCTCCGCTGTAATAATATAGAAACTGATCCAATCCGATACCGAAAATCGGATGGTCACGAATGATTTCGATGGCGCTTTCCCATAACCTGAGACGAAGAAAACTGGTGCCGCTTGTGAAATCAAGTATATTGGCAAAACGCGCTGAAATCTGCGTCAACACGGCCAATCCAGCCGCTAGCCCAGCCCCGATAGCCAAGATCGGGACGAATGCTCTTCGCTGCGCGTAAGCGATCAGCGCTACCGCCATTCCTATGGGGATTCCGAGAAGTATCGCCCCCACACTCTGCGTCAGGAGCGCGGTTATGCCCATGACAAGCAGCGCTGCCACCCAGGTTAAACGCACACGCGCGCTATGCCCGACCAGCAGCAGCCCCAGCGCAAAAGGTATCGACCGGCCAAGCAATAAGCCTACGTTGTTGGGTGAGCCATAGACTGAAATGAGACGACGCGCGCCCTCTTCCGCGACTATGACATCGTTCCCTGAAAAGTATCGAAACATGCCGATGGCGCAGACCAATATGGAAGCAAGGACAAGCCCGATGACGCAGTGCAAAACAGTTCGCTTGGACGGACGCACGGCTCTGAATATCACATAGAAGAGCAATGGCTCCAGAACGAGCGTACGCAGTTCTGTCGTCGCTACATCGGTATCGCGCGTCCAGCTTAGCGATAGAATGGCGACAACCGCGATCCCGGCCACTGCAATGTCCATAATGTTGATCTGCGCAAATAGCGACTTAAGTTTTAGCGGATAGTCACTGTTTGCCATTTGATACTGCTCGCCCAGCCAGAGGAAAAACCTAAAGAAAGCCGCGATTGACGTGATCAGTATCAGGATTTCCACCATAGGAAAGGCAAAGCGGTACAATTCGACTGGTGTCAAAAAGAAGGGTGCCCAGAATAAGGTCAAGATCAAGCCCGTTTCCAGGCGATGGAAGATCAATACAAATAGAACCAGACCTGAAACAATTGTCAAGAAAAACGAAGGCGATAGGTAAAGGACGCCGCCAGTTGCCAGAGCAATCAGGATATTGATCTCGTCACGGACGAGCAGGGCAGGTCTGTGACTTGTCCATGTCCACATCATGGCAAAGAGGGCTACCAAGGACGCGACGCTGCTAATCGCCAGGTGCGCCGTCGCGGACAGACCGGCAAACACCAGCCCAACAGGAGGGAGCCAGCGGCGCCATGGCGAGGTCGCAAAGGTCAACAATACGATGGACAGCGACAAGAGCGTCGCGATAGCGCCGAGCGCAATCTGCCGATCAAAGGCGGATGACAGATTGCCTGAACTTACGGCGTATCCGGCGACCGCCCAACGATCCCATCCGCGATCTGCCACAACGCGCAAGACATGTGGACCGAGGGACAAGTTGCGTGCGATGGGAACCAAATTCTGTTCCGGACCATGCGAGTTGCTTCGGAGGAAGATATAGCTGTTCCCATCTGAGTCATGGGCTGTCGCGTTTGTTGGGCTACCGTCGACAGTCGGATATAGGAAGGCTATATAGTCATCCTCCCGCAAGAGCATGGCGAGATCTGTACCGTAGAAGTCGAATTCGAGTTGACTGTCGCTCGTCTCCAGCCAGCCGATATCCGCTCCTAACTCGCTGAATTGCCAGACGCCGCTGTAACGAGCATGCTCTGTGCGCGCATGGAATAAGCCGTTCTGCGCCACCCCGGGAAAATCATAGCTTTGCACCGCTGTCAACAATTCGGAGGGCTGATCGTCCGGTCCAATCAGCGCGAATCCCCACTGGGCGCTGCTGCTTTCTACATTGGGCTGCCAATGGTGCAAGAACATCGCGCCTAGCCAGGGAAACTCGCGGTGCGCGCGGTCGAATGCTTGTAGCGTATACACGATCTGCTCGTTCGAAGTGACGCTTCCCCAAATGGATGGGTCGCCCGCCCATTCGCCGGGCAATGCGTTCCAGCCCCAATGGCTCGCCCAAAGCGGCGTACGGCCATCATTATGGGCCAGCATCACTTCGCGCAAGGCAACAATCCGGGAAAAGTTCAGGACGCTTTCATCCACGCGGCGATCCAATGGGGAGGTTGAGAAGCCGTAAGGCTTTCCAGCCACGATGTCCATCAACTCCGCTGCGCCAAGTTGATACATCGCGTCAAGATAAAGCAAGTCGCTGATGTTCTGACCGCCAGTCTCGGTGGTCGGGGCTAAAGCCGCCGCGATAATCTTTGCACTTGAGTCCTCGGCGTGGATTGCCCCCCCGCCAGCGGCGAGCAGAGCCAGATAATCAGCTGGTCTGGGCTGAAGCGATCCCCAGGCGTCGTCGAGGTTCGGCTCGTCCCATATCTGATAATAATTCACGGAGTCGCCATAGCGGCGCGCGAAGCGGCCCGCGAAACGCGCGAAGTCATCGAGGGACTGAGGCGGCGCCGTCTCCGTCACCTCTATGCCCGGCGGCGATACGCGCGCCCATTGGGGCGAGCGCATGAGCACGACTACAGGTTCCAAACGCGGGTACTCGCGCAGAACAGCGAAGATCTCGTCCCACTGCGCCCAATCGTACTGGTTCTTGCTAACCTCAATTTCATCCCAATAGACGAATTGTCGCAGCCATACGAAACCTGTTTCGCTGATGAGGGCGAGATTTGCCTGCAGGCTGTCAAGTTCATACTGACGCAAGTCAACATTTATGCCAGGCCGAGGCGTCAGGAAGGGGAGATTCTGATCCACCGTTGGATCAACATAGCCGCGAAGTTCGAAATCCCGAAAGTGAATGGTGCCCAGGGTGGCTATCAAGCTGCCCGAAAGCAGCAGCAAACTGATAAGGACCAATATCAACTGTCGCATTATCGCGTCCAAACCGGATTGCTTGCGCCACCGTCAAAGCTTATCTGGCGGCCTTGGCCTGATTCTATGTCGACCAACCAAATGTCCCCCAGGTATACGACAGCGATATGCCGCGAGTCCGGACTCCAGCTCATGTCGGTGGCAGTCAGCCCGAAGTCGCTTCTGCGAATGCCGGGTTGATCGGCGTCGGGAAAGATCACTTTCTGGTTGCTGCCGTCGCGATCCGCGACAACGAGGTCGTACTCGCTGTAGATGCTATTGTACGGTTCCCGCGCCTGCAACCACGCCAGATAACCTTCAGAGCGTTCGGCGCCCGGTGAGTCAATGCTCGGTGAAAAACTCGAAGCCGCCCACATCCCGACAGCCGGTCGCATTGTCGCCTTAAATCCGCCGTTGGCGTCAAGAATCGCAAGATCAAATACCGGACTGGTTGTGGCGGGTTCGCTAGCCAGCGGACCGCCATGCGCGGTGGCGGAAATAAAGTTGCCGCCGGGGGACCAAGACAGCTGTGAGAGCCAGACCCAGGATCCGGACGTGTTAAACTCTGGATACTCAAGCAAAGTTTTAACTTGTTTGCCTTCGATCTCAACCACTCCCACGCTGTCGGCCTTCACCCACGCGAGCCTGTCCCCGCGCGGTGACCAAGCGAAGTTGGTCCCCCACCATCCAAATGGTCCTCCCGCATCTTCCCCAATGATCTCTTGGATGGAAAGCGTACGACCCGTTTGACGGTCGATCTGCATCAGCCACAGGTTGTTAAGAGATTTCCATGGCGCCCGTCCCTGGCCTCGTTCGCCGGTCGAATAGGCAATTGTATTGCTGGATCTTGGTCGCCATTCCGCAAAGAGAACATCGGTGGGAGCCAACTTGATGGGCTCGTCATCGTCATCGAGGGATACCATCCAGAGTTCGTTAAAGAACTTTTCCGATTCGCCACTGGCCACAGTGTAAATCAGAGCCGATCCGTCGGGGCTGGCCGCAAATACCAACGAGTCCAGATTCTCGCTATTGCGCAAGGCGCGCTTGTTAACGGCGTTGCCGCGAATGCTCCAGGCAGTCCCGTTGTTGATGTAGCTTAGCCTTCCGGCGAGCTCGAATGGTTCGACCGAACGCGAGGGACCTACAAGCACGATTTCGTCCCGTGGTTCGGTGAGGATAGTAGGCTGTCCAATGAGGCTCCGACCGGACTCAACATCGTCTTCAACAACGACGCGGTAGCAGGCTTCCTGCATGCCGGTCCTCCCGGCCTGGCTCAATCTTTCTTGCCCGGGGGCGATACCCTCGTATGGAATCCGCTGACGCTGGAAGGGCAGGCTCTCGCGCTGACAGACTTGCTCTTCCCGCACGCGGCGCACCGTGACAAGCATTCCGTCCGCGAGTTGCAGGCTTAGGGGATGACTGACTCGATCCAGTTCACCCAGAACGATTTTGGCGTTCGCCAGCAATTCTTCGACAGATACCCTAGAAGCGTAAGTAAAGGTCTGCGTTCTGCCATCAGCAAGCAAGGAAACGTTCACCGTTACTTCTTCAACCGGCGCTCGACACGCAACCAGGAAAAGCAACATGAACACCAGCGAGCAAGAGCGGATCAATATTCTGGTCCTTTTGGAGTCCGTTGGTAATTACCTATATATCGTAGTCGATTTTCGTTTGAGGACAAATAATCGTGGGTGCAAGCCGCTGAGAGTTATCTTGGTTTCCGAAATCGGACGCCAGTTTGATTGAGCGATACAGTTTCGAAGCAACTTGACCTCATGCGTCAGTAGAATCAGCACTGCCTCCGGCTTGGAAACCCTATAGGCTTCTCGCAGCAAAGCTGGATATAGCCGGAGATTGTCGGCATGTGAACCGACGTGTCCACCAAAGGGCAAATCGGCGTAAATACGATCGATAGCGCCCGAAGGCAGCGGTGTGTGACCCGCGTCGGCATTCAATAGAATAACTCTTTGCTTCGTGTCGGACGCGCAAAGATTGCGCTTGGCCGCGCTTAGCATTTTGGCGCTGTTGTCGATCGCGAGCAATTGACCCGAAGTTCTGCCAAGGGCATGTTCCACGAGAATGCTTCCGGAACCGCAGCACAAGTTAAGGACGCTATCCTGCGCGTCTTGTGACCGGATCTGGGTCATGGCGTAAGCGACCGTCGCGTTCAGCGCGCCCGGCACATTGATCACTCGCCAATCGCGCTTCGACAGCGGACGCGATCCAAGGCGCACGAGAACTTCCCAGGCCGACCGATCAACTGGTCTTACCAGGCGCAGATAGAGTTCGCCTTTGTTGTCCTCTGCCAATTCAATACCGAGCAATTTTGCCAATTCTTCTTTCAGACGCATTATCACCTGCGAGTTCGCTCCCGCGGCGCCAATGCCCAGTTTGGGATTTTGCAAAGTCCAGTCGCGCATGGCCGCCCGCAAGATACCGACCAATCGCATGAGATGCTGATGACCCAACAAGGCTTTTGGGCGCGGGACCTCGAAGCGATGTACGCCGTACACCGCAATTGCTGATCGAAGAGCTAAGAGCAGTCGAGAGTCGCCAGCCAAGCGAAAGCGGAGGAATCCCGGTCTAAGGGTCTCCAAACTGTGAGGAATTATACCGGCAGTCGAGTTGAGTTCGTCCATTGCGAACGCTTCCAAACCGGGAATGCATTCCATCTCGTATTCCTTGGAGAGGCTTGCCCTCTTGCGCATCTGTTTTAATAAACCCCTTTGATTATGCAAGGAGAAGGCTTATTGTCTTGTGTGAGCGCGGCAGACTTTTTCGCCGGTCACGCGCCGAGCGGTTGCTTGCTTCCCAGTAGTACCAAGTTAGTCATGCAAAAAAATGGCTGTGCTGTAGGGGCGGCACGCTGTGCCGCCCGTTCCTTCACTAACTGTTTTCGGGCGTTTCAGCGAAACGCCCCTACACCTCGTCGCTTTTTTAGATTCTCATTACTTACTTGCACTTACTCCTGCCTTAACGTTCTGGAAATAACCTGCAAATTGCCAGCGTCTCCGCCCAGCCTGCCCAGATTGACATCGCCAACTGGTCCGCGTAAGTATTATAGCGCAGCGCCCGAATGGCGGCGGAAACGCGGCGCGATTATATTTCCAGGATACGGCTGCGAGCTAGTTGACGGACGGCATGTGTAGTAGAATAACGCGCCAGTCATCCGAACGAGCTCAAGCGCTCAATCGTTCTGGTCTCACTGTTTGTGGAACTTATCGGCTGGAGTATCAATGAAGCTCGCTATACTCATTTTCTTGGTAGTCATTGCCGCTGTCGTCAGCGCCCAAGATAGCAGACCTCCTGATTCAAACGACGGAGTTGCCGCAGCCGTCGAAACTTCTGTGCCGAGTATGAATGATGCGGATGATAGCGGTGTTGTCGCGCTTGCGACTCCGCTTTTGCAGGATGATCTGCAATTGCTGGTGGGTAATGTGCAGCGACCCAATGCCATGGTCTGGTTTGAGGATCACCTCTACACCGTCTGCAACGGAGACTGGACGATTTACCAGATTGATGATCGGAATGGCGATACCATCACATACGTTTTTGGTATCAAGAATGGCCACAGCATGCTCATGGAGAGCACTGCTGAGGGATTTGACCTGTGGGTTCCGGATCCCGAAAGTGAGACGCTCTGGAAAGTCAACCAAGACCGGCTTGCTCCAGAAAGCGTGTTCGACCAACTTGCAGCGCCTTGGGGTATAGCTCGTATGGACGAAGACTTGCTTCTGGTGTCTGACACCAGGGAAAACGCCATCATTCAAGTAAGCGAGGCGGGCGAAGCGATTACCATCGCGTCAGGATTACGGTCGCCAACCGGCATCGCCATCGACGAAACCCGCATCTATTTCGCCAACGGCGGTAGCGCGCGTCGTGGGATAGAGTGGATGCAGGTAGAGGAAAATGGCGCCATCTCCGGGCCGAAACCCTTGGTGAACGGCTTGCAAAACACAACTAACATCATCCTCGGCGATGACGGGCTACTGTATTTCGGTTACGCGCTGGGCACGCGCGCGGTTGTCGGGCGCGTCGATCCCGATCATTGTCTGGAGGATGGCTGTAGCGGGGACGAGACAGAAATGGTTGTCTTCTCGGATATACCGGCGCCCGTATCTCTGGCGCTCTCGTCTGACCTGCGGCTGTTCTTGCACAGCCGCTTCCGCCCGGAAGTCTACTGGGCGCAGTTGCCAATCTGACAATCATAAGGACGGCATGTTCAAGTTGACTCCGCGCTGTCGATGGCAAACTTCAGATAGTAGTTGCTGACTTGCTCGGGCATGGACAGAGTCAAGAGCCAACCATTCTCTTCCGTAGACTGACGGCGAATATATCCGCGCTCGTACAGTTTTGAATACTCGCTTCCAGCGTGATAGGGCAGCAGCACCTCAAGCGTTGTATCCCGCTCGGCCAAGACGTCTCGCATAGTAGACAGCAAATCGGCAATACCCTCGCCGTCTAGCGCCGAGGTAGCGACGACGCTGCGGTAATTGTCGACGAGCGGCAACTGTGGCAGCGGACCGTCTAGCAGGTCAATCTTGTTCAATACCAGAAGCCGTGGCATGCCGGCGGCGTCAATTTCCGCCAATGTATCTTCCACCGCGTCAATATGTTGCCAGGCGTTTGGATGACTAACATCGACAATGTGCAAGAGGAGATCGGCTTCTACGACCTCTTCAAGAGTGGCGCGGAAGGCGGCAATCAACGTGGTCGGCAGCTTCTGGATAAAGCCGACGGTATCGGTTAGCAGAACGTCCGAGTGATTGGGCAAAGAAATGCGCCTCGTCGTGGGATCAAGTGTCGCAAAAAGTTGATCGGCGGCGTAGACGTCGGAATCCGCCAGCGCATTCAGCAGGCTCGATTTTCCGGCGTTGGTATAGCCCACTAGCGCTGCCAATGGCAATCCGGAGCCCTGGCGCCGCCTTCGATGCAGTCTGCGGTGTGAGCGTACTTGTTCGAGCGCGGCTTTTAGCTTGGTGATCTTCCGGGTAATCTCGCGCCGATCGACTTCGAGTTGGGTTTCGCCCGGACCGCGCAAACCGACGCCGCCAGAGCCGCCACGCGCGCCTCCGCCCCCGGCCTGTCTGGCGAGGTGCGTCCACTGCCGCGTCAAACGCGGCAAACGATACTCATATTGCGCCAGTTCAACCTGCAGCGCCCCTTCGCTGGTTCGCGCGTGCTGCGCAAATATATCCAGAATCAATGCCGAACGATCCAGCAGCCTAATCGTCTCGCGAAGCTGTTTTTCCAGTTCGCGCTGGTGACGTGGAGAGAGTTCTTCGTCGAATACGATGACGTTGACGTCGAGCAAAGAAATCTCGTCTATGATTTGCTCAAGCTTGCCGGATCCTATGAAAGTCTTGGCATTGATCTTCCGCAGGCGCTGAAACGTTTGCCCGACGACCTCAAGACCGGCGGTTTCGGCGAGGAGCACAAGCTCACTTAAGGAATCCGCTACTGAAAATGGCGCTGATGCCCCCTGCAGCTCGATGCCGACCAGATAGGCTCGTTCGGCATGTTCGTTTGCAATTAGCTCAGGTTTCGACATGTTGCTCCAACTCGCTGTTTTCGAGATTTGCTTGAATCACCTGATCATCCAGATCGCTAAGCGCGGTCAACATCGCCCTGCGCGCGCGCTCAGCGTAAGCTTGTCTGCGTCCCGCCTTGTTTTTGATCTTGACCGGCAACGGTGGCAATATACCCAGGTTCGCTTTCATGGGTTGGAATTCTTTTGGCGGGCAATTCGTCACGTAGTGACACAGGGCGCCCAACATTGTCTCTTGCGGCGGGACCCATTCGCGCAAGCCAATCAGTTGTCGCGACAGACTGAGCGCGGCAATGTAGCCAGTGGCCGTATTGCCAACATAACCTTCGACGCCGGTTATTTGACCGGCAAAATACAGATTTGAATTCTGACGAAACTGCATGGTGGCGTGCAGGAGCGCCGGCGCATTCAAAAAAGTATTGCGGTGCATTTGACCCATACGAATAAACTCGGCGTTTTCCAGCCCAGGAATGAGCCTAAGTATCTCTTTCTGCTGTTTCCAGCGGATGTTGGTTTGGAAACCAACGAGATTGTAAAGGGTGCCAGCGAGGTTGTCTTGCCGCAATTGAACGACCGCATAGGGACGACAGCTTGTGTGCGGATCAGTCAAACCGACCGGACGCATCGGGCCAAAAGCCAGCGTATTGTCGCCGCGTTTCGCTAATTGCTCAATCGGAACACAGCCCTCAAAAAAGTTCGGGTCTTCACGCTCGAAGTCGCGCAGCTCTATCGTCTCGGCAGTTTGCAGCGCCTTGACGAAGCGCAGATACTGATCTTTGTCCATTGGGCAGTTAATGTAGTCACCGCCGCTATCGTCGCCTCTGCCGTAGCGATTGGCCGAGAAAGCTCGTCCCATATCGATGCTGCCGGCGTCTACAATGGGGGAGATGGCGTCGTAAAAGTACAGGTAGTCTTCACCGGTATATCGCGCAATCTCTTTGGTCATCGCGGGCGACGTCAGCGGACCCGTCGCGACAATGGCGGGCGCATCCCCGGGCAATTCGGTAACTTCCTCTCGTATCACCTCAATGTTGGGATGGAGATTCAAAGTTTCAGTGACGCTTTCAGCGAAGCGCAGCCGGTCTACCGCCAAAGCGCCGCCGGCCGGCACGGAAGCGGCTTCGGCACAGCGCATGAGCAGCGAACCGAGCATTTTCATTTCCGCCTGTAAGATACCTGTCGCGCGATCTGGCAACTTGGAACCAAGGGAATTGCTGCAAACCAATTCCGCCAATCGATCACTCACGTGAGCGCCGGTCGATCGCTGGGGTCGCATTTCGTATAGCAGGGCGCTGTGCCCGCGTTCCGCCAATTGCCAAGCGGCTTCGCAACCTGCCAATCCGCCGCCGATCACTGTCACGGGATGGTTCATTGGGGCTTTTGTCCTTTAGAGCCGACGGATGATAATTGAGGCGTTTTGCCCGCCCAAGCCGAAGCTGTTGGACATAACGGTATTGAGGCCCGGGACTTCACGCGCGTGATTCGGCACATAATCAAGGTCGCACTCGGGATCGGGCTTGTCGTAGTTAATGGTCGGGTGCAAGAGCTCGCGCTTTAGAGACATCAAGCAGGCGGACAATTCCAGGGAACCGCATCCAGCCATGGCATGCCCGATCATACTTTTGGTCGAGCTAACAGGGATGCCGTAGGCGGATTCGCCAAAGACGCGCTTTATCGCCTTCGTTTCGATCAAATCGTTGGCAGCCGTCGATGAACCATGCGCATTGATGTATTCGATCTCCGTCGGCTCAACCCGAGCGTCGTCCAAAGCCCACTGCATGGCGCGCTGGGCGCCTGCGCCCTCGGGATTGGGCGCGGCGACATGGTAGGCGTCGGACGAGGATGAATATCCCAGGACCTCGGCATAAATCGGCGCGTCGCGCTGTCGCGCATGTTCCAGGCTTTCGACAAGAAAGACGGCGCCGCCTTCTCCCAGCACAAAGCCGGAGCGATCCGCATCAAAAGGACGGCTGGCGGCCGCTGGAGTATCGTTGTACTCCCGGGTCAGGGCGCGCGTGGCGCTAAAGCCGGCGAGAATATAATCAAACATAACGGCGTCAACCGCGCCCGCAATCGCGACATCGCATCTGCCAAATTGAATCAGATCTGTCGCGGTTCCCACAGCTTGAACGCCTGTGGCACAGGCGACCGACGGCGTTATCAAGGGACCAACAGCGCCCATCATGCGGCTAACATAGTGAGAGGGCATATTGGGCAGCGCGTTGATAATGCTCATCGGATTGGCGCGCTTGTAATCGGAGTCGCGCCAGTCGCGGATGCCCGATTCGCCGATTTCGTAGCTGCCGAGCGTTGTGCCTAGTATGGTCGCTACCCGGTTTCCTATCTCGGCAATATCCTCTATCTGGAAGCCAGCGTCTTCTACCGCTTGGGCAGCCGCCACGATGGCAAACTGCGACGCGCGCCCCATTCGACGCGCTTGCTTGGGAGGAATATACTGTGACGAATCAAAGTTTAGAACTTCGGCGCCGATCTTGACATTTAGATGTTCTGTCTCAACGTTTTGCAGGTGGCGCACACCGGATTGACCCTGCGCTATGGCTTCCCAAAACTCGTTTTTTGCCCCCAACGGAGAAACGACGCCCAGTCCAGTGATTACGACCCGCCTGCGGTCATGTCGCGTCAATTGCATTTAGCGAGGCTCCGCTAGAGGACGACTCCTGCGATATTCCGCTGCGGATTGCGCCAATGACGTTTTCTTGCACAGCAGTGCGCGCTTGCCTGATCGCGTTTTTGATGCCGGTCGCGGAGTTCTGCCCGTGTCCAATAATGACAACACCATTGACACCCAAAAGGGGCGCTCCTCCGATTTCGGAAGTATCGACCCGGCGCCGGATGCGGTTGAAGGCTGGCCGCGCCAGAGCGCCGCCAAGCGAGGAAATCACGTCGCCGCGAATCTCTTGGCGAATCAATGTTGCGACATAGTGCGTCGTCGCTTCAAACATCTTTAGCACGATGTTGCCGACGAATCCGTCCATCACGATGACGTCGGCGACGGAACCCATGAGCTGAACTGGTTCGACGTTGCCGACGAAGTTCAGTTTGCTTCGCGTCAGGATATCCGAGGCTTCGCGAATGAGCAGGTTGCCCTTGGTATCTTCCGCCCCATTGGATAACAAGGCTATTCTCGGCTGCGGATAAGCGAGCACGCGCTGGGCATAGATGCTGCCCATCACGGCGAACTGCGTGACCCACTCGGGTTTAACATCAGTATTGGCTCCGACGTCAAGAAAAATCATCCGATGATCGTTGATAGGAAACAGAGCCGACAGCACCGGTCTTTTAACGCCCGGGATCCGGCGCAATGTTTTCAAAGTCGCGATCGCATGCACCGCGCCGGTATTGCCCATCGTAACAAAGGCATCGGCATCGCCTGTCTTGACAGCGTCAAGCGCAACGTGAATCGAAGACCTTGCTTTGGACTTAAGCACATCCGCCGGCTTCTCGTCCATGGCGATGTCCTTGGGCGCATGCAGGATTTCTACATTGCCGGCGCTGATATCGTGCTTTTTTAGCTCGTCTTCGACTGCGGTCTTGTCACCCACGAGGACAATCGTATCGCCGAACTCGTTCGCGGCCATGACGCCCCCGGCGACGTCCGCAATTGGACGAGTATCCGTACCCATCGCATCCACAGCAATGCGCATGTATCAAAGACTTTCTTTGGAATCAGCCAAATCCAACAAGCGCTAATAATAAGGCAGGAAGGGGGCTCGCTCAAGATCAATTAAGGATAATGGGGGAACTATGCAGGGCAATTGCAGCAAATTATTTCTTAGCCCCCGGTACAGCGAGGTTCGCGCAGGTCGCGCAGACACTGACCGCCGACACTGACCGCAGGTCACGTCGACACCCGCTAAGCCGCCGACACAAAGTATTTTGTTTGCTAGCGAAGTTATCATGTAGTCAGAATGAAGCCACTCCCGGCGAGCATTTGTTTTCGATTTGTTTTTTGTCCGACTTTGCCCGTTTCGGACAATGAAATATATTTTTCGGACAATAGACGCGGTTTTGCAGCCGAAACGGAGGAAAGGCAGGCGGCTGACGGTATGAATTTGATTTGCCGACGCAGCGGCGCGACCGCCGCCATAAAGTCGGCATTTGCCCCTGACATGCCTCTGAACCGCCCCTAGCTGACCTCCTAAATTCGGCAAGTGTATCGACACCGTATAGATACAGTCTGTTTTTTCGAGGGTACTTTTTAGAGTCCGGCGGTGAAGGCGGGAATAGGCGGAGGGCATCGGCTGGAGACCGAGATTGAGGGCTTGCGATAATTGATCCATAGGAAGAGCATATCATCATTTTGAGTATAAATAAAGAACGGATGTTCGCGGTTTACGAGATTGCCGAAAAGCGATTTTTGGGGCGCCTCGCAGGGTCGCGTAGACACTGACCGCCGACACAGTCCGCCTACATCCAATAAGCCTTTGAAGTAGAACCGAGTAAGTCATGCAACGAAATGAGGAGCCTATAGGGGCGGCTCACTGAGCCGCCCGTCGTCATATTTTCTTGCCCGATGATGTCGCTCATGCGGTGATTTTCGGGCGTTTCAGCGAAACGCCCCTACAGTTTTCGATAATTTTGTGGCTGTTTATACTTCATTAACTTTTTCGCATGATTTACTTGCATTTACTGACACTGACCGCCGATACTGACCTGTGGAGAAAGATTCTGGGTGGGGATGGAAAGGCAATTGGTTTTAATGCGATTACCCTGGGGAACTACGCAGAGGATTGACATTGAAGGCGAAAACCATATACTATTCGCTACAACTTGCCCTGATGGCGGAACTGGCAGACGCGCACGGTTGAGGGCCGTGTCCTTAACGGGGTGGAGGTTCGAGTCCTCTTCAGGGCACCTCGAATGGCTTGCCGCTGTTGGCAAGCTTTTTTGTTGCGCGCAATATGAAGCAGATGTAAACTGCCTTTGAAGAATCTGGCTCTTGACGAAGGACGCTCGCATGAGTGAATCCACTGATGCCAAATTGCGCCGCGCTCACGAGTTGATCGAAAACGATCAGCTTGAGCAAGCGCAAGAGGTGTTGGCGCCGTTGCTGGAGACTGAGGGTAATAATCCGGCGCTCTGGTGGGTGTATGCGCATGCCGTCTCTGACAGCGCAATCGGTGTTGCCGCGCTCGATCGTGTCTTGCAGCTCGATCCAACGTATCCCGGGGCGCGTGAATTAAAAGCGGAGGTTCTTTCAGCGCAGGGCGCGCTGGCCGGCGATCTGGATACTGAACCGGATCTGGCAAGCGCACAGTCATCATTTGTTGACGAAGGTGACATTGATGACTGGGAATCGATAAAACCCGCGGTAGAAGACAGCTCTGCGAATCCGCGCGCGGGTCGCGGTTTCGTGCTGATAATCGTGGCGCTTCTGATATTGGCGTCTGGCGCCGTGCTCGTTCTTTCGGGAGCGATTGATATTGATGAGATCCTGTCGCTGTTTACCCAACCGACGAACGAGCCGATCATTGTCGTAGCCGTGTCCACAGTTGAAGCAACCGCAACTGATTTGCCCTCGCAGCCTGAATCGACCGACGAACCGACAGTTACAGCCTCCGCGATCTCAGCAACCGCGACCGACGAACCCACGTCGGAACTGACATCGGACCCCACGTCGGAATCGACATCGGAAGCCACGTCGGAGCCGACATCAGAACCCACGTCGGAGCCGACATTGGAACCCACGTCGGAGCCGACATCAGAACCTACATCGGAAGCGACATCGGAACCTACATCAGAACCTACATCGGAAGCGACATCGGAACCTACATCGGAAGCGACATCGGAGCCTATATCGGAAGCGACATCGGAGCCTATATCGGAAGCGACATTGGAGCCGACAGCCGAAACGGAAGTGGAGGCGGAGCCCACCGCAGGGGCCACGTTGCCCGCCGCCGAAGTAGAAACGTTTATTGATCTTGTCGGCGAGCAGATCAGCGATTTTTCGATAGACGCCTCTCGGAGCGCCGCGAGAGAGTCTCAACTCGGCATGACCATTGATATCCTAGTTTGCGCGACGCCGGGTCCGGAATTCAGTGTCCGGCTCCAAGCGGTCATGGATGCGGCAGCGAGCGTGTCCGATAGTATCCCCGCGCAGATCCAAGCCTTCGCCGTGAGCTTGGTGAATTGCGAAGACCCTGATGCCAGCGTGCGGACTATTGGCGTGGCGCGCGGCATCCTCGATGATTTCGCCGCGGAGAAGATCGACGCCAAAACTTTCCAGAGAGCTTGGCAACCCTTGACATAACCGCATTTCCATCCTTAGACAGTGTTGGCGACGCCTTGCATCGCGGCTATCCTATTGTCCGCCAATGATTACAATATGCAGTAGGCGGCCATCAGCGCCTTGTATGCTAGAGTTGGCGGATTCGATGGCCTACCGCTTTACACGCCTGCAAATGATCAAGAGCATCCCCATGACCGACGGACGAAAAATCATCAGCAAGAATCGCAAGGCGCATCGAGATTACTTGATCACAGATCGCTACGATGCCGGCTTAGCGCTCCTGGGATCGGAGATCAAATCGATTCGCGCGCATCGCATCAACATTGGCGAGGGATTCGTGCAAGAAAAGGACCGCGAACTTTGGCTGATGAATACGCATATCGCGCCATATGAGCAGGCGCGACATTTCGGCCATACCGATCCGCGGAGACCTCGCAAGCTCCTGCTGCACCGACGCGAGATCAACCGGATCATCACTCGTATTCGGGAGTACGGCATGACTGCCATTCCGCTGCAAGTCTACCTGGAGCGCGGCCGGGCAAAAGTGGAGATCGGCATTGCAAAAGGCAAGAGGCAGTATGACAAGCGCGCCGACCTGGCAAAGCGCGACGCGAATCGTCAAATCGCAAGGGCGCTAAAGGAGCGCTACTCGACCGACTGAGTTACCAGGGCAATCGCTTCAAAATCATAGTCCATCAATATATCGCCAATTCAAACCAAAATATAACCACAGAGGCGCAGAGGGCACAGAGAAAAGTCATTCTAAATGAAAATTGCGC
>DAOULD010000039.1:0-8829 GCA_034420635.1 Anaerolineae bacterium
CCTGACCTTGGTTTCTGGGCTGTACTTGCGCTGTCTTGCCATGCCCCATCCTCCCTTTCTGTCACGCTAGTATACTCTCTTTACTAGGTGTCCAGTTTTTCGAGACCACTACAGGGGTTGAATAAATGCATTTTCACATTCTCATTACTTACTTGCACTTACTTCTATGCCTCTGTGATAAATTCCCCCATATTATTCCGCGCTTACCGCCTCACGGTCCGCCAGGTCGCCGCGCCCGCGATTGCTCTCGACATTGTGCGTATGCACATGATCCCCCGCTCTGATATCACAACTGGCCGAGCCGATGCTCAAGCCATACTTGAGTACCGTGTCGCCCTCGGCGATGTCCATCAGCGCGATCTTGTGCCCGTAGGCGATATCGTCATGCGCGACAATCTCGATATCCCGGCGTTCGCCGTTGCAGCCGACATGGTCGCCGGCCGCTATCGGCTCCAAAACGACCGTGCCGACATTGTCTGTTGCGTAAACGACGAATACTTTTTTCATGGTGTGCCTTTCTGGGTTTACGATTGAGGCTTTTTCCAACGATGGGGCCGATCCTTCAAGGCGAAACTCAAGATGAAGAACTTGCCATTGAAGGGGTGCTGGATGATACGCTTTTTTCCCATTTTCCATTCTTCCCCGAGTGCTGTCTTTAGGTAGCGCCACGCGACTCGAAAATCATCTTTAGAACGATATGGAATAACGAGATTGATCGTATCGTCTTTTATCTCAGGATAGTATGCTGGACTCAGGATGTCCACCTCATGCGCGACCTCGGCTCTAATGCTTAGCTTGAAATCCACCGTAGTATTGGCAATCTTGCGAAGTCGGTTAGAAAAGATTTCTTGTGACAACATCCGCGCTAGTGAATCAAGGGCAGCGGGAGTGAATCGCTGCTTCTCTTGATCGTCATAGTCGGCCAAGACTCGGCCAAGCGCCTTTCGAACCACCTGCTCGCAATTCACCGTCTCAAAGAAACTACCATGCACGAGGCAGACAAGGGTGCTACTGAAGCGCCTACCACGGATCAGATAGTATACTTCGCGCACCGGAAGCCAGCGCCAGTCCTCGCCATTAGAACGCATTTGGCGAGCTATGGCTCTTGTTTTCTTGTGACCCAATGACTCAATAGACAAAGCTCCGGTCGGGATATGCGACCTGAAAGGCGGAACACAATAGGTCTTACTTTCCATAATGCTTATTATCTCGCCCCCGGTCGGATAGGCGTGTGGCTTGAGCCGAAGCGCCATCGTTGGGAATCCGGTTTTACTATAGAAAGATGAGACACTTGAGCCATAACCACTTTCCACCATTTTCGAATCTCTTAGTAGTGATGGACGTATGTCTACGAGACTCGTGAAAAACTGATAGATGTTATACATCTTGATTCCTCCGCAGAGCTGTCGCGGCCAACATGGCCACAGCTTCTGCGGATAATCAATAGTTTTTAATGAAAAGTTCTTTTCCTTTTTCCGCTTTGCCTTGCATATAGTTGTTCATGCCATATTGCAGCGTCCATTCGCTGATATTCGCAAAGCTAAACAAGTCACGGATGACGGGCGAATCATCGTAAGTTATCAGCCACTTGTGCGGGCAGCGGCGCATATTCTCGGCAAAACGCTCGTGATCGAAACTGGTATGCAGTTGTCCATTGACGCCATACAGTCTCGATTGGGTGGCCTTCCAGTAAGGCGGATCGAGGAAGATGAAGACGTTTTCGCCTTCACTGTGCAGCAAGGGCTCGTAATCGCCGTGGCATATATCCACTTCCCGAAGCAGTGGTTCAAGCCGCCACAATCTGCCAATCGAGGACTGCGTAAAACGGCGCTCGTAGGCATATTGTGAATAGCCGCCGGAATCCACCACGCCGGAAAACGTGATGCGATTCAAGACAAAATATCGTACCGCCCGCTCCATTTCAGTACACATCGTTCCGGGCGTGTGCAGAAAGCGCCATAGCTCCCTGCCTTCATCGTAGTTGTCTTTGAAAGACTGTACGCATTGCGACAGTTCGTCAATATTCTTTTGCGCCGCCCGCCAAAAATGAATCAAGTCATCGTTCAAGTCGTTAATCACATAGCGCCGAATGCGCCGACCGAAGAGACGGCGAATCGCCAGAAAAACCGAACCGCCGCCGACAAAGGGTTCGCGGTATTCATCGATGTGCGCTGGCACATGCTGGAGAATCTGCTTGATAGCGCGGGACTTGCCGCCGGGGTAGCGTAGCGGGCTTTTGACCTGATTCATCGCTTTTCCGCTATCTCAATGGTAACACCTTTATTGGCTATCGCCTCCTCATTCAGAAGTCTCAACCAAAGCCGTTGCTTAGAGCGTAACTTGTTCTCTTTAGCAAAACTCTCAATTGAACGACCATCGTTAGTAGGAAACTCAATACTTCCAACGATCTTGCCCGTCAGCTTGAGACGCGTCGTAAACTCGACGGGAACACCGTCCAAGTAGAGTTGGTCGATATTGCTAAACAGAATGTTTCTAAACAGCCCCTCCTGAATATCGTCGAGACTAGGTAGTTTACCATTTCTAGACGTCTTCGACTCCTGAATTACTACCTTGCCATGCTGCCAAAACACCCCGTCAGCCGTCAGAAAATACTTGCCGCCAATGAGGTTATCTAGTTCAAAATACGCTTTCTGCTTGTTATCCAGGTATTCGAGTTCGTGGATTGTTACTGCCTCACTTCTTGCAGAAGATGATGACTTACGAGATGAATGCCTAGCAAATGCGTCCAAATCGAATCTCCCGTCGACAATGTATCTATCTAGCGCCGCCAAATGGTTTCTTACAGGGTGGAGCTCTACGCCGTAGCGGTTTGCAATATCTTGATTGCATTGTACTGCTTGACGGAAAACAGACTCAAAATGGCGCGCAAAGTGAGAAACATTCCAATGGAGAGCAGACTTTTTATAATTCTTGATGTCAAGGATTCTATCCGCAACCCACTTGGAGTTGAATCGGAAGTCAGTGATTTTGTCGCCGGAATCTCCCTTTGGAACAGCCGATTCATACCACGCTAATACAATATAGATGTTCATAAGATTCATTCTAGATAGGGTCATGAAGTTGATGCGATCGTTGTTTTGCGTTCCTTTGCCTTCGTCCTTGATTATGGGAATTACAGTAACAATTTTCGGCAGGTCGTAAGTCTTATACATCCGTGCTGAGGGCCAAGTGCGGCTAGGTTTAGGAGTACCCCACCATGAAAAACCAAGAGATGTGTTGTCAGCAAATTGAAGGATTCCCGACTCAGGACCGCTATTTATGTCAAAGCTATCATACTCAACTCTCTCAAGATCTTCTGTCAATACTTTTGTACAGTAGCTCAAGTCTCTAATGACTCCGTAGAATTCAAGATACTTCTTCATCTCATTCCCTTCTAGACTTTACCCAAACTGCGGCAGATACTCGGCAAACTCCGCCAGCAAATCATCCAGGACCGCCCGCCCTGTATCAATATCCGTCACCATCGGATCGAGCAATAGCGCTTGCAGCGCCAACTCCCGGTCTCCCCTAAAAGCCGCTTCAACAGTCAGCTCGCTCAGCGCCAGCTCCCGCCGGCACAATTCAGCGATGCCATCCGGCAGCGGCGGCGTGCGCTCGCCGCGAAACCCCTCTCCGTCAATCAAGCCCGGCGTCTCAACAATAGCGCCCTCCGGCAGATTGGGTATACTGCCCCGATTCGGCAGATTGAGCTGCTGATACCGACGCGCCCGGTCATAATGCGCGGCCTCGATCATTTCCGGGATGCCCTCGTCCAGCATGCCGTGGCGGTTGAGGTCGCGCAGGTCATCGACATCGACGCGACCGGCGACGATATCGCGCGCCAGCTCCCGCCGATACGCCCGGCGCGCGCGGTTGCCATCCCAGTTCTGCAATTTAAGCTGATACTTTTCCCAGGGCTTGTGCAGCAGGTCGCTGACCCAGGGCAGATACTCGCACATATGGCTGTCGCCTGCGGTCGGCATCAAGCCGTAGATCGCGAAGATCGCGCGGCTGAGCGGTTCAAAGTCTTCCCGGAAATTTTTCAACCAGCGTTCGCGCAATTCGGGGTAGAGATCTTCGCCCGTATGTTTGTCGCGTATCTCGTAAACCCAGGAGAAATGATTGATGCCCGCTGCTTTAATCTCAAGGCGCTTCACCGCTTCCCGCGCCACAGAAAGGAAGGCGCCTATGTTGGAGGCGTCGGTGTGGACGTGGAAGCCCTCCGGCGTCTGAATATCCCAGCGATCCGCCAGCACCGTCGCCGCCATGGCATAGCCCCATAGCAACTGATGGCACAAACCCACGACCTTGATCTTGCTATAGCGATGCACAGCCGTCGTCAAGCGAATCAGCGGATTGACCAGATTGAGATACCAGGCTTCAGGACAGAGTTCTTCCATATCCCGCGCGATCGCCATGATCAGCGGCAGGTTGCGCGCCGTGTGCGCGAAAGAACCGGGTCCGCCATTTTCGGCATAAGGCTGCCGGACGCCATGTCGCAGCGGGATGCGCCAGTCCAGCTCCCAAACGTCCTCGCGCTGCCCCACCTGGATCGAGACCAGCGCGAAATCAGCATCGGGCAGCAAGTCGCGGCGCTCGGTCGAACTGCTGATGCGGACGTCGGCTTCCCAAGCCTGGTTCATCTTCTCAGCCAACTGATGAATGACCCGCAAACCCTCGGCGTTGATATCGCAGAGCGCGAGTTCCGCGCCTCGCATGGCTGGATGCTGTATGATGGTGGAGAGCGCGCCCAGCCCAAATATCGCGCTGCCCGCGCCGATGACAACGATTTTAGGTGGCTTGTCCCGCATAAGTCCCGCCGCGCCCGACCTAGTGACCGGCTTCCGCAGCCCTCTAGCTTCAAACGCGAAACGAAGCGCGCTCGCCGCTATACCGACTTTCCGAAGTGTAACACTTTCCTTTATAATAAACCGCGTCATTCATGCGACGAGAAGGCGTATTATTTTCTGTGAGCGTGGCAGATCCTTTCTCCGCCGAGCGGCTGTGGAACTTGTTCCATTTGGCGCTTACCTGTGTTATCCTAGGGCAAAGTGAAAGCAGGAAAATCGATGCAAAAGCAAAAATACGCGCCCCATGCACAGCCTAACAAGTACAAGTTCATCATTGGATGGGTTTTGGCTTGGGTGGCTGCTTCTTCGCTGCCGGACTTTATCAGTAACCATATTTTGCCCCTGGATTTTCTCCCAAACATATTCTTGTATTTTGCTCTGCTTTCGACATTTCAGTTCTTCTGGGTGCGCCGCTACTTGCGGATTAACCTGCGTCACTGGGCGCCGCTCGCCCTGCTCGGCCTTATAGTCGTATTTGTTGCCAACCCCATTATCGCAGCCGCTATAGGCTACCCTGTTCCAGCCGGTCTATGGGATCCAACATCCATTCTGGTTAGCGCCATAGACCTTGAAACGCAATTAAGTTTTGCGCTTTATCATACCGCATCCTGGATGCTGCTCTGGTTTGCGCCACCCTTGTTCCAATGGCTGGCGCTGAGGAAACGATTTCGGCTGCACGGGCTTTGGCTGCTGGCGACTTTAGTCGCCGCTCTGTTCTCTTATTTCCTCTCGCAACACGGCGGCATCTTCACGCAAGCGCTATTACCTTCCATCAATCAGACCGGATATCTGCCATATTCGGATCTCCAGTTCCTGTTGGCGAGCATAACCATGATGTTGGATTTTGCTATCCCGCCCGCTATTATGGGCTTTGTCCTGTACTATCTCATTCACGAGAGCCGGACAGAGCAAGCGCCGACGACTTGAACCCAGCTTAAGCTCAACTAGCCGCTCATATCCGCAGCTTCGTCCAGGCTGGCGCGCAGCGCCCCCAGCGCCTCGTCCAGCGTCAAATCTCCGGCGAAATAAGGCTGCAAACTCGCATTCGACGCCTCATAATAGGCTGACGCCAAAGGATGCGCGTCGAACAGGATCGCCTGATCCTGCAAATCCGGCACGCCGCGCGCGAAAGCGTTCAGCGCCGCGTCAACAGTCTCATCATCAGTGTCGTATGCCACACCCGCTTCAATCACGCCCAAATGCGCCGGAACCGTCAGCGTCCGTGCCGAATACTCGGCGTAAACCTCCGGCTGCAGCAGGTACTCGATAACCCGCGCGGCCGCCCCCGGATGCTCCGTACCCGCGAAAGCCACCACGGCGCTGAACGAAGCGAATCCCGTGTTGCCTGACGCGCCATGTGGATTCGGCGCGATTACCCAGTCAAAGCCCTCGCCGATCTGCTGCGACACGCTCTCCGCTTTTCCGCTGGCGCAGATATACATCAGCGCGTCGCCGCGCACGAAATAGCCTTCCGACCTGCCGGTGCCGAGCAAGGTATCTTCGGGAACGCTGCCCTTATCCAGCAACCCTTTGAGAAGCTCCAAGAAGGATCGCAATCCTTCATCATCAATCATGTTCAGGTTGCCGTCGCCGTCCAGGAAAACTGCGCCCATCCGCATCGCCGGTCCAAGCAAGCGGTGATCGCGGTTATCAACCGACAAGAGATAGGGAATGCCGGTCGCCCCCGCCACCTCTTCCAGCGCAGCCAGCCAATCGTCCAGGCTTGGTGCCTCCATCACATCGCTGGGCAACTCGACCCCGGCGCCCTCAAACGCGCTGATGTTGATATAGGGCGCGGTCACGCTCAACTGATCCGCGAAACCATATAGCCCCTCATCATCCGATCCGCCTCGCAAAGCGCCCAGGATAGCGGGATGGAAGTTGTCCTCGAGCAGAGCCGGATCATCCAACAGCGCGCGCAGGTCGAGATAGGCGCCGCGAGTAGCCGCGACATCGCTCAGGCGCGCCAGGTCCGGCGCTTGACCCGACGCAACGCGCTCTTGTATTGCGGACTCCGCCTGCACGTCCAGACTGATTCGGATATCCGCATTTTCGGCTTCAAAGCGGTCCAGCAAATCGCGCATCACGGCGCTGTCGACGCCGTCCTCCGTCCACGCGAAAGCAAGCTCAACGACTTCTTGAGCTGTGACGCCCGCCGCAACTAATAGCGCCATCGTCAAGGAAAATAGATACTTGCCAAATCGTCTGATCATGGGACTATATCCATCTAATATGCACTCGCGAACAAGGTCTGGCTTGGGGAGGCAAAGCGCCCCTTCATTACAATTGTAACACTGGCAACTCCAGCAGCCGCGCCAGCGACTTCAGCACCTCTTGATGATCCCCATAGCTGATCGATACATGATGCTCCAAGCCCTCGCCCAAGAGCGACTCCATCACCGCAGCCGCGCCCGAATCAAAGCGGATCCGTCCACTCGTTCCCGTGAACGCGGGCGGCGCCTTGAGCATCTCGCCGCCGCCAATCACCAGCCGAAACTCGCCCGTCGCCTCGCTCAGGCGGGCGATGGTCACGCGGCCCGGTTTAAGCGGAAACTGCATCAGCAGCGGCAAGCCTCGGTTGGAGTGGATTGTCGCTTCGGGCTGCGCATCAGGATCCGCCATCGATAGCGGCGCCAAGCCACAATGCCAGAGCGTCGCTTCGTCCCCGTCGACATCGAACCCGACAATATCGCTGCCGAAAGCCGGCTCGCCGCTGATCCAGCCCAAAATCAACTGCGTGATGGTCCCGTTGACATCGGCTTCGCAACTGCAGGGCGTCATCGCATCGCTGAGCAGGGACATCGCCCCGCAAGCGGCGCATCCCAAGTCCGTGAAGAACTCGGGCCAGCAGCGCACAGCCATGCCAGACAAGTTCTCCTCTCGCGCCAGCGCCTCCATCGACAAATAGGCGCTGAGCGTGCCATTTGCGGCGCCTGCGTCGACATCGCCGAAACCCGCGAGTATGCCGGACATGGCATCGGCGACGGCCCCCACCTTCGTCGGGTCAGCTCCCCTGATACGCTCGAAAAATGGCGCTAATTCGTATTGTACAACCTCCACGCCAAGCTGCGCGCGCAGCCCCTCGTGATTGACCAGGCAAGTATCGAACCCGTCGGGATGCTCTCCCAGGCGGCCGATGCGACTTCCCGTCAAACGCGCCTTGACGGCGGCGGCGCTGGCGAAATCCTTCAGTTTCGCTAGCGCGCTCGGGTCTTCGGGCGGCGCGTACACGGCGTCGTAACCCAAGCCGGCGCGCCGCAAGCCATGCGCCGCCAGATTGACGCCACAGAAGGAATTGATGCGCAGCCTGCCGCCAACCTGATCTTCGGGAAAAGCCCACATCAGCAGCGGCGCGGGAATCGCCCGCGCCAATTGGACGATCATTGTGCTGTCGGCAAAGGAAGCCTGCGCCATCAAGATCATGTCGATATCAGCCGTTTCCAGTTCGTCGATGCGCTCGTCAATAGCTCGACCGTCCATGACCAACTCTTGCGATCCGATGAGTTGGTAACCCGCGCTTTTAACAGCCTCGTACAGTTGCGCAGCCGCCGCCCGCGCCAAATCCAGGTCGAATGTGGGACGCGCGATCGGCACGAAGCCGATGCGAATGTCGGAAGGATTCATGACAGTTTTTCCATTACGGCAATGACATGCCTATATCAAGATTGTGCCTGACAGATTGTGCGGGAATCTCCTGATATTCATACATGATCCACTTATTTTATAAACTCGCCAAACCCACCAACAATCATATCGAAATCTGTAGGGGCGACTGACGGTCAGTGTCTTCGCGACCCTGTGAGTCGCCCACCATCGAAAAATCTCGGTAAGCGCAAGTAAGTCATGCAACGAATTAAGCCGCGTGTAGGGGCGACATATCATGTCGCCCGTCGATGCGATGGCGTGGTTTCGGGCGACCAGATTGGTCGCCCCTACGGGATTCGATTATTTTGTAGTTTTCTATATTTCATCAAATTAT
>DAOULD010000040.1:0-21985 GCA_034420635.1 Anaerolineae bacterium
CATCAGTTTCATCTTTCTATACAATGCTTGGGTAGAAGTGTTACTGATGAATCTTTACCTCACTCAACATTTCGCGCAAATCAAATTGCCACAAACATGTCCCCTCCTCAGCCGAAGCATCAGGGAGGGGGAGCTTAGAGAGCCGCTATGAATCATTATGGACTTCCGTTTGTATGTGATGGGGACAAGGCTTGATCGGAAGTCGTAATTTTCAACAGCGTCTGATAGGTCGCCCCTACGATATTCGACGTCGTTCTCGCTTACATAAACCGCGCGGAGTAGACCACTGCCAGGTTATGCGCCAGGCAGCGCCAGTGATCGCCGCGGTCATCGGAGACGTAGAAATTGCCCGCCGTCGTGCCGAAGACCAGGCTATCGCCGCGCGCGTCCATGGCGTGGCGGAAGATGAGATCGTAGGCGTTTTGTTGCGGCAAGCCCTGGCGCAGGTCCTGCCAGGTTTGCCCGCCGTCTTCGGTGCGGCAGATGCGGATGGCGCGATCGACCGGCACGCGGTACTCGGCGCTGACTGCCGGCGCCACCCAAGCCACGCGTTCGTCCTCCGCGTCCAGCGCCAGCGCGAAACCGAAACCGGCGGGACCGTCATTCTCCGAGATATCCTGCCATTGCAGCCCGCCGTTCTCGCTGCGGTAGATGCCGCAATGGTTCTGCTGCCAGAGCACATCGGGATTGGATGGGCTGGCCAGGATGATATGGGGATCGTGCCCGTAGTCGTGATGCGGGTCGGGCAGGTAGTCGGCGTAGAGACCGCGATTGCGCGCCTCCCAGGTTTCGCCGGCGTCATGGCTGACGTAGACGCCGCCGACGCTGATGCCGGCGATCAAATGGCGGCTGTCGCGAGGATCGACCACGATGGAACAGCAGCCGGGATGATCGCGCCCGGCGCCGAACCAGTGCTTGTTGGTCGGGTGATACCAGAGCGTCTCCATCAATTGGAAGCTGTCGCCGCCGTCATTGCTGACGAAGAGCCCGCCCGGCTCGGTGCCGACGTAAAGGCGCTTCGGTTCATCGACGCCGCCGGGCTCGATCAGCCAGATATAGCTGGTGGCCGCGGGCGCGGTGAAATCAGGCGGGACGGTATCGCCTTCGGGATATTTGGGCGCTGCGACCTCTTCCCAGGTGGCGCCCAGATCGCGCGAGCGGTGCAGCTTGCCGCCCCAATGGCCGTGATCGAGCGAGACCCAGAGCGTGTCGCTGCGCGGGTCATGCACGGCGTAGGGCACGGGGATGCCCTCGAAGTGCGCCGATTCGATGGTCCATTCTGTATTGGCCGCGCCGTTTCTGTTGAGCAGGAGCAGCCCTTTGCGAGTGCCGACGAGTAGTTTGTTGTGCATGGCTTCAGCCTCCGGAAAGCGCTTGCATGATGTAAATGCGGGTATCGGCGGATATCTCATCGGAGAGCGTCCGTTTGTCGCGGATGAGTTCGTCGCCAATGAAGATATTGACGTGTTTGCGCAGCGCGCCTTGTTCATCGATGATGTAGTCGCCCAAGCCGCGCCAGCGCTGGTCGACGGCGCTGACGGCTTCGGCGACGGTGGCCGCGTCGACCTCGAGTTCGGTCAGGTCGGGGAAGAAGCGTTGCAGGTTGGGTGTGAATTTGACCCGTGCCATCTGGGTTTTCCTTGGGTTTGCGTGTGGGCTAGGTTAGAGGATGTAGGGCGGGGATGTCAAGGATTCACCGCAACCCGCGCCATTCATTTGTAAAACAAAACGTTTGACATTCTCTCAATAATTGATTATAATTTTCTCAAGGGTGTTACCATGAAATATAACGTTATCTTGATATTTTGTTGCTCATTCGCTCTATTCTTGGCGTCCGCGGCGCAAGCATCCGAATTCACTGACAACACTTGCTATGAAGAGAGCGCGAATTGCCAAACCCAGTCCGACTGGCTGACAGGCTGGTGCGAAGCGGCTGTCGCGGCCCGCGTCGTCGATCAAACCGTCGCGGAGTGCGCGCAAGCCGTCGGCGCCAACCGCCCCGACACGCAGGACGCCGCGGCGCAAGCATCCGAATTCACCGACAACACCTGCTATGAAGAGGGCGCGAATTGCCAAACCCAGTCCGACTGGCTGACAGGCTGGTGCGAAGCGGCTGTCGCGGCCGGCGTCGTCGATCAATCCGTCGACGAGTGCGCGCAAGCTGTCGGCGCCACCACCCCGGCGCAAAACCAGAACAGCAACAGCAGGGCTTCCAGTTCGAGACAAAGCAGCGACGGCGGGCAGGGGCGCGGCGCCAATCAGACCGAGGACCCGGTCACCCTGACGCAAAGCCCGAACCCGAACAGTTCCGAACAAAGCAGTGGCGGCTCGCAGCAGCAAGGCTCGGAAAACGGCGATGCCTCCGACGGCAGGCCGGTGAATTGCCGCGCGTGGATAGTAAGGCGATCCAACCCCTCTCTGTTCAATTGCTTCCGGGTTACTCGCCGGGGTAAAGGCGGCGAGTTCCTCATAGATGGCTAGTGATTAACCCGCAGTGAGGCGGTCGGAATATGCTGAAATCGCGCCGATCGAAGGTCGCGATCCTGGTGATGTTCAAGCGTCCCGCGATTGCCATGATGCAGCAGTCGATCAAGTCAAGTCGGGCGCCTACATAATGCTGACGGATCTGGCGCACTCTCGCCAAGTCTCCTTGTAGAACGGGGACAAGGCTGACACTTCGGTACTTGAAGAAGTCAAAGAAGCTCAAACTATTCGCATAGCCTAAGTTGCGCCTGAGCAATCAGTTGACTTCGGGCAGCACAAGATCCGGCGCGCGTATCATTTCGGCACGAAACGTGAACTGATTTCTTGCGGGCGACCCAGCGGGTCGTCCCTATTTACGTTGCGAGCAGCGGCCCCCCACCCCCCAGCCCCAGCGCCCCCTCGGTCCCCCGCCTCACGGGGATGTTTCCCATAAAGAGGGAGGCGGAGCTAAGCGCCGCGGGACGCAAGGTATTTTGCGTGGGCGGCTGCCGTGCAGCGCGAGGGTCTACATAGCTTGTCCGTATTGTGTGGTTTGGATCGCAAAATGGTTTCATTTTTCGCTGTCGGCCGGGTATTTGTGTCTGTTTTATTCACCACAGGTTGAGTAGCGGATAAGCCTTTTAGATGGAAACGCTGTTAGTAATTGCACTATTCGTGTCTTTTCTCTATGCCTTTGCTTTGGTTGCTACCTTAGCGGTTGATCTCGTTTCCGGTTGTTTCAAAAGACTAAAGAGTCTACGAACCAATATGGACGAGGCTCGTAGTGAACTCGACAATAGGCGTGGCGGCAGCGACGGATTCTGGGAGACGGTCTAAGCTGAGTGATACGATCCTAGATTCCTTGTAGCTCAATATAGATAAGTTCCGTTCATTCAAGGCAATGCCTGTATACGCCTCCGATCGCTAAAACCGCTAAATCGCGATTTCGCGTAGACTAATCATTCGAGCAATGGCGTCTTGACTTGCCAAGACGAAAAACTTGACAAGCCCTGAAAGCTGGCGTATACTTCTTGAAACCGGTTTCAATAGAGAGTACGACGCATGAGCAACAAGCTCACCATTCAGCGAATTGCGGAATTGGCGGATGTCTCGAAGGCAACCGTCTCCCGCGTGCTGAATGAATACCCCCATGTGCGGCCGGAAGTCCGCGAGAAAGTGCAAAAGGTCATCAGCGAAACGGGCTATCAGCCCAACAATATCGCCCGCCTGCTGGCGTCGGATCGATCCAGCATCATCGGCTTGGTGATCTCCGCCAGCGCGCAGATGGTCTTTAACGATCCCTACTTCCCGGCTTTGACCGAGGCCATCTCCAGCGGCGCCGCCGACAACAATTTGATTCTTTCGCTCTTCGTCTCTTACACCGAAAAGCAGGGCAGAGATACGCTCAATGGCATCCTCGCCGCCGGATTATTCGACGGGCTGATTATCACGGCGGATCACAAGGGCGACGCCTTTATCTCCCAACTTCAAGAAGCCGAGATTCCCTTTGTTTTCATCGGACGGCCCAGCGAAGCGGAAGGCATCAATTATGTGGATGCCGACAATGTGAAAGGCGGCTATCTGGCTGCTTCGCACCTTGTTGACCTGGGCTATCGCCGGAT
Organism: Anaerolineae bacterium; assembly: GCA_034420635.1. Lineage (GTDB taxonomy): Bacteria > Chloroflexota > Anaerolineae > Aggregatilineales > Phototrophicaceae > UBA6055. Next base: position 4,086 of record DAOULD010000040.1, read on the forward strand.
CGGGACGATCGCCTCCGACCAGAATACCGCGGGCGACGATCGCCTGGCAGGTTACCAGTCGGCGCTGAAGGAGCGCGGCATCGCCATAGAAAAGGGACTGCTCGCCTTTGGCGACTATACGCTGGAGAGCGGCTATGCTGCCATGAAAGCGTTGATCCGGCGGGAGCCGGAAGCGGTATTTGTGGCGTCGGATACGATGGCGCTTGGCGCCTTGCGCGCGCTGCGCGAAGCTGCTTTGCGCGTTCCGGAAGACATCGCCCTGGTCAGCCATGACGATCTGCCCCCGGCCATACTAGCCGACCCGCCGCTGACAACGGTGCAACAGCAAATCGCCACGACGGGCCAAATGGCGGTCGAAAAACTGGCGCAGATCATCATGACCGGCAAAACCTGTCCGGCGCAGCACATCATCACCCCAGTTAAGCTGATTGTCCGCGCCAGTTGTGGCGCGGCGCAATTGAATTGAAGATTGCTAGTCGAAAGGGGATGGCATTTGGAAGATTCTTTTTCTCAGCTTTTGAAACCGGTTACAGATCGCGGTCGGTCAAGCGGGCAATCTACCAGGGATGTTTTTTGCCCAAAAGTGAAACCGGTTTCAGGCTTAATGCTTCCATTCATTTAGTTACGTTTTAAGGAGAAGAACATGCGTAACAGCAAAATCACCCTGTTCACCCTATTGAGCCTGTTGCTGGCGCTGGCGGTTGGGGCAGCGCAAGCGCAGGACCGCGTCAAGATCCGCTGGTACGTTGGTTTAGGCGCTGGCACGGATGCACCACTGGTCGCCGCGCAGGAAGAAATCGCCGCCGATTTCAACGCCGCGCAGGACCAGATCGAACTCGTGCTGGAGATCGTCGACAATGCCCAAGCCTATGACGTCTTGAGCACACAGATCGCGGCCGGCAACGCGCCGGACATCGTTGGTCCGATGGGTATCCGCGGCCGCGCCTCCTTCCCGGGCGCCTGGGCGGATCTGACACCCATGATCGACAGCGCCGGCTACGACCTCAGCGACTTCGACCCGGCGCTGATCGACTTCTACCGCGTGGAAGGCGAGGGCCAGCTCGGCATCCCCTTCGCTGTATTCCCGTCCTTCCTGATGTACAACATTGAACTCTTTGATGAAGCGGGCATCCCCTATCCACCCAGCGCTTACGGCGAAGCCTATGTTGATTGGGATGGGGCAGAGCGCGAATGGAATACCGAGACGCTGCGCGACGTCGCCATGATCCTGTCGGTCGATGTCAACGGCAACGACGCCACCATGGGCGAATATGATACCGACAATATCGTACAATTCGGCTATGGCAACCAGTTCACCGATGTGCGCGGTCGCGACACGCTTTTCGGATCCGCCAATTACGTCGACATGGACGGCAACGCCGTGATTCCCGACGCCTGGCGCGAAGCGGAACACTGGTATCACAATGCGATGTGGGTCGATTACTTCTACCCCAATGGCGTCTACGGCGGCAGCGAAATCATGGGCGGCGGCAGCGCCAACTGGTTCGACACCGGCAATATGGGCATGATCACCATCCACCTGTGGTACCTGGGCTGGGGCACTGGCAATCTGGACGCCGCCTGGGACTTCGCGCCTGTGCCGTCGCACAATGGCGTCACCACCGCCAAGCTGCACGCCGATACCTTCGGCGTGCTCAAAAGCAGCGACAATCCCGAAGAAGCCTTCACCGTCTTGACCTATCTGCTCGGCGAACGCGCGGCTGATCTGACCAGCCTGTATGGCGGTATGCCGGCGCGCCTGAGTTTGCAGGACAGCTTCATCGAGCGCACGGTCGCCGCGCAGGGCGAAGCCTATCCCAATGTCGATTGGGCGAGTTTGAATTGGGACGTTGTCCTGGCTGGATTGCAGCACCCGGACAACCCGAATCACGAAGAGGGCATGCCCAGCTTCCTGGAAGCCAGCGCGCGCTATAACGAATATGGCCAACTGGTCGACAACAACGCCGACGAAGACATTGACGCCGCGCTCGCCGCGCTTCAAGCGGACCTGCAAGCGATCTTTGACGCAGCCGGCTAGATAACAATAAGAGCGACAGTCTTGTCCGACAGATGCCGCGGCGCGGTATCTGTCGGGCTCAACCCGGCATTCCTGGATTTAGGGTATGAATCATGGATATGTTTTCTGAGCTTGATTCTGCGCGCGGCAGTCCGAGGTTGTTGGACATTCGGGCAGCCTTTCGGCTGACGGGCGCGCAGCGTGTAGAGGCCAAGTGGGGCTTGCTCTTCATCAGCCCCTGGTTAATTGGCTTCGCTATTTTTTACCTCGTTCCTATGGTTGTCTCTCTGCTCTTCTCTCTCTACGATTTCACCTTGTCCGCGCCCGATGAAGCGCGTTTTATCGGCCTGCAGAATTGGTCGCGCATGCTATTCGACGATCCCAACACTTGGGAGACGCTTTTTGTCACTTTCAAATTCGCTTTGATTTCGCTGCCGATTGGCATGATATCGGCGTTCTTGCTGGCTGTCTTGCTCAATTCGCAACATCTGATCGGCAAGAATATCTTTCGCACGCTCTTTTATGCGCCGACGATGGTGCCGCTGATCGCCGCGATCTTGATCTGGTCCCGCGTCTTGAATCCGCAGACCGGCTGGCTGAACCAGTTGATCGAGGTGACCGGCATCGAGGCGGTGGGCATCAACGGCTTGCGCTGGTTGGACGACCCGAATCTGATTTACATCGCCTATACCTTCATTGGCCTCTGGGGCATCGGCAACGCCATTCTGATCAACCTGGCGAGCTTGCAAGGGGTGCCGACCGAGCTATATGAAGCGGCGTCAATTGACGGCGCCGGCTGGCTGCGCCAGTTATGGTCGGTCACGATTCCGATGGTCACGCCGGTTATCTTTTACAACCTGGTGCTAAGCGTGGTCGGGCTGCTTCAGTTTTTCATTGTGCCTTGGGTTTTGAACCTGGGCAGCGGCTACCCCGAAGGCAGCACCAACTTCTACATGATCTATTTCTACAAACAAGCCTTTACCTTCCAGAACATGGGTTACGGCGCCACGCTGGCTTGGTTCATGTTCATCATCGGTCTTGCCATCACCATCTTTTTGTTCGCGACGGGCCGCTATTGGGTCTACTATGCCGGGGAGAGCAAATAAGATGGCCGAGAACAAGAAAAAGAACGACGCATTGACGGAATTCGAGATCGCAAGAAGACGCCGCAACCTGCTATTGCAGGCCGGCATCACCCTCTTCGTTTTGATCTTGCTGGGCGTCTATCTGATGCCCCTGCTCTATGGCGCCGTCACATCCTTGAAGACCAAGGCGCAATCGGCCGATCCCTCGGCTCCGCTGCTCCCGTCCATCGCCGTCACCTTCGATTATGAAGGTAAAAACTACGACGTTTTGCAGGTGCCGACGGAATCGGGCCTACGCGAGTGGGCGCTGGTCAAAAAAGGGAGGCGCGCCAGCCAATTCGTTGATCCGGGTAATCCCGATGCCGGGCTAATCGATTGGGAAGGCAATTGGCGCGCCCTGGAGCCGGTGTGGGTGCCCTCGGTACAGTGGGATAATTACCCGCAAGCCTGGAATACCATCGATTTCGCACGCCTGCTCTTCAACACGCTGGTCTACGCTTTTGTGACCATGATCGGCACGGTTATCGCATCGTCCTGTACCGCGTATGGCTTCGCGCGTTTCAACTTCCCCTTCAAGAATCTGCTCTTTATGATCTTGATCGGGACGATCGTTTTGCCGCCGGCGGTGACCCTGGTGCCAACCTATGCCTTCTTCGTGAATGTGCTGGGTTGGGGAGGCACCTGGCTGCCATTGATCATTCCGCAGATGTTCGGCAATGCCTATAACGTCTTCTTGCTGCGGCAGTATTTCTTGACGATCCCCAAAGAAATGGAAGAAGCCGCGCAGATCGACGGCGCCGGACGTATCCGCACCTTTGTATCGGTCATCTTGCCGCAGGCGGTGCCCGCCCTCACGGCGGTCTCGCTCTTCCATTTCTTCTTCGCCTGGAACGATTTCTTCGGACCGCTGATCTACCTGGCGGGCAATCGGGACGCCAATCCGATCACGGTTGGCTTGACGGAGTTCAACGGCCTCTACAGTTCAGAAACGCAGCTGATCCTCGCGGCGGCGATCATTTCGATGATATTGCCGCTGGCGATTTTCTTCATGGCGCAGCGCGTTTTCATCCAGGGCATCGTCATCACGGGCGTTGACAAATAGAAGCCGCTTGGCGCGTAATCGACGATAAGGTCTGCCGCTTGGCAATCCAAACTACAACATAAAGACAAGCTATGTGGGGGCGACCTATCAGGTCGCCCGAAAACAGCTTCAAACACCACAGTATCGGACAAGCCTTGAAGGAGCGACATGACAGCAACAGCGGAAAATAACCGACAACGACGACTGTCAGACGCGGAAGTCGCGCGCAAGGTTGACCATCTGCTGTCGCAGATGACCCTGGAGGAGAAGGCGGGTCAGATGACGATGGTGGAAAACAACAGCATTGAGCCGGCGCAAGTCACTGAATTCTTTATCGGCTCGGTTTTGAGCGGCGGCGGGGGCAATCCGACGCCGAATACACCCGAAAACTGGCGCGCCATGGTCTGCGCTTTCCAAAAAGCCGCGTTGGAAACTCGGCTGGCGATTCCACTGGTCTATGGCGTGGATGCCGTGCACGGGCATAACAACGTCAAGGGCGCGGTGATTTTTCCGCATAACATCGGCTTGGGCGCAAGCCGCGACGCGGATCTGGTTGAACGTATCGGACGGGTGACAGCGCGGGAATTGCTCGCCACCTCGGTGCACTGGACATTCGCGCCCTCGGTATCTGTCCCGCAGGACCTGCGCTGGGGACGAACCTACGAGGGATACAGCGCGGATAGCCAACTGGTCGGGGACCTGGGGGCGGCGCTGGCGCGCGGCTTGAGCGGTCGCTGCTCCGATGACGGCAGCGGAGTGCTGGCTTGCGCCAAGCATTATGTCGCGGACGGCGCCGCCAAATGGCGGGAAGACCCCATAGCGGAACACGCGCCCCAGCAAGGCAGCACCGCGCCGCCACAGGATAGCGAAGTACCGCAAGCCGTCGATCTGTCGCTCGGGCAGTGGCGGATTGACCAAGGCGACGCGCGCATCGACGAAGCGAACCTGCGCGAGACTCACCTGCCGCCCTACCAGGCAGCCATCGCCGCCGGCGCGCTGACTGTGATGTCCTCATATAGCAGTTGGAACGGAGAGAAGCTGCACGCGCATCGTTATTTGCTGAGCGACTTGCTGAAAAGCGAGCTGGGCTTTGATGGTTTAATCGTTACGGACTGGATGGCGATTAACCAGATCGACCCCGATTATCAACAGTGCGTCGTCCAAGCGCTGAATGCCGGGATCGACATGGTCATGGTGCCTTACGATTTTCGCCGCTTCATTTCCACTTTGAAAGCGGCGGTGCGGCAGGGCGAGGTAGCGCAGGAGCGCGTCGACGACGCGGTGCGCCGGATCCTGCGCGTGAAGCTGGCTTTGGGCTTGTTCGATCAGCCAATCGGCGACAAGTCTCTCCTGGCAAGTCTGGGATGCGCGGCGCATCGTCAAGTGGCGCGCGAGGCCGCGCGCAAATCGCTGGTTCTGTTGAAGAACGATAATCAGCCGCTGCCTCTGTCCAAGGACCTGCCGCGTTTGCTTGTCGCCGGTCGCGCCGCCGATGATATCGGCCTGCAATGCGGCGGCTGGTCGATCACTTGGCAAGGCGAAGCCGGCGCCACTACAACCGGGACCACCATTCTCCAGGGCATTCGCGCGGCTGTCTCCGATTCGACGGCTATCGACTATTCGCCGGACGGGCAATTTGCGAGTGATGCCCGCGCCGCGGTCGGGATCGTCGCGCTGCACGAAGAACCCTATGCGGAGGGCTTTGGCGATCGCGCGGATCTCTCTCTCAGATCTGAGGAGATCGCCTTGCTGCAACGCGTCCGCGGACGCTGCGATCGACTGATCGTGATTCTGATCACAGGCCGTCCGCGCATCATCACCGAGCAACTTCCATTGATAGACGCTCTGGTCGTCGCCTGGCTGCCCGGGACCGAAGCCGATGGTCTGGCGGATGTCCTGTTCGGCGATTTTCCCTTCACGGGAAAACTACCTTTTAGCTGGCCCCGTTCGATGGATCAGATTCCGCTGGCGGCGCTGCGAGCGAGCGCTGAAGCGCCCTTGTGGGAATGTGGATTTGGTTTGACAAGCTGAGAATTCATGCCCTTTCGACCGGCAATTGATGGAGGAAGATAATGCCAATCAGATATCATCTGATCTTGGTTTTGCTACTGGTTCTGAGCTTGTGGACCTGGGTGATTCATGCGCAAGAAGCTGATAGTCGGGTCATTGACGACTTTGAAATAGCCAAGGTCTTCGAGGGGCGCGATGGGTACAACAACGCCATCGGTCACGCGCCCTGGGGCGACCAAGCCGGCAATGTCTCGCTTGGTCTGGCGACTATGGAACGCGTCGATGTCAACTCGACAGTCTTGGCGATCGATTACGATATCGGCGCCTGGGGCGGCTTCACCCATGCCTTCACCGATGGCGAAAACTGGCTCAGCCAGGACTGGAGGAGCCACAACGCCCTGAGCTTCTGGCTTTATGGCAACAATACCGGCGGCGCGATACAAGTAGAAATCTTCGACAATCGCAATCCCAATCTCAATAACGATACCGCTGAGCGCTGGTACTATCGCATCACCGATGACTACGACGCCTGGATGGCTTTCACCATTCCTTTCCGCAGTTTTCAACGGCGGACGGACTGGCAACCCGGCGGCGCGCCCGATGATGGCTTGAGCCTGGACGAGGTCTCCGGTTACGCCTTTGGTTTCCCCGCCGGCGTCGGCGCGCAAAGGGCATTTCTGGATGACGTGCGGCTGGTCACGCTGGGGGTTGATCCCCTGGCTGTGGACGACTTCGAAATGGACGAGCTCTTACTGGGGCAGGACAGCTTTGGCAACGACATCGGTTTTGCGCCTTGGGGCGATACAGCCGGCAGCGTTGAACTGCGCTTGACCGACGCCAAGCGCAACGGGCAAGAAACCAAGGCGCTCAATGTCAATTACGATATCGCCGCCTGGGGTGGCTTCACGCATGTATTCAACGATGGCGAGAACTGGACGAGCCGGAACTGGCGCGAATTCAATGCCATCAGTTTCTGGTTCCTGGGCAGCAATACCGGGCAAGCCGTGCAATTCGAGATCTTTGACAATCGCGATCCAAACCGCGATGGCGATAGCGCCGAGCGCTGGTTCGCTCGATTCGAGGACGACTCATACGGCTGGAAACAGTTGGAGATCCCCTTCACAGCCTTTGAACGCCGGAGCGACTGGCAGCCGGAGGGCGCGCCCGATGACGGTTTCAACCTCGATGCGGTATCGGGCTATGCCTTTGGCTTGCCGGCTGGCACAGGCGGATCCTTCGCCATTATCGACGATATCGAGTTGATATTGATGCCCGGCATCAGCCTGCCCGAACTGCCGGAGCAGGAGGCGGCTGCGGCCGAAGCGGCGGTTGCGCAGCCGGCGGCGGTCGAGTTGAACGAAGCCTTGCTGGAGCCGATTCTCTATGCTGATCCGATTTTAGTCGCGGACTTCGAGCGGGGCGTCGCCTACGTCAGTCAAGTTGACGGTCCGGCGATTGGCTTTGTGCCCTGGGGCGACAGCACCGCCAACGCCATCATCGGCATCACGCAGGTGATTCCCTTCACGGATCTGGCGCTGCCCGATCAAAACGCGCCGGAACAGGTCCTGCGCGTCGACTACAATATCGACGCCTGGGGCGGTTTTACTTACGCCTTCAGCGATGGATCAAGCTGGATCAGCCAGGATTGGACCGGGCACAATGCCTTGCAGTTCTGGCTGTATGGAAATAACACCGGGCAAGTCGTTCAGGTCGAACTCTTCGATAATCGCCAGCCCGATAACAATGCCGATACGGCCGAACGCTTCTTCTACCACCTGGTGGACGACTACAGCGGCTGGCAGCAGTTCACGATTCCCTTCGCCTACTTCCAGCGGCGGGGCGACTGGCAGCCGGGCGGCGCGCCCGATGACGGTTTTAACCTGGACGCGGTTTGGGGTTTTGCTTTCGGCTTCCCGGGCGGCGTCGGGGCGCAAAGCGCTTACCTCGATCAAGTGGAGGTCGTCGTTGTCGACGACCCGACCGTGGCGCAGACCAGCGCTCAGACTGTGGTGACGACTGTCGAGGTCGACGAGAGCATCGGCTGGGATACACGGGAATGGGACTTGCTCTGGTCGGACGAATTTGATGCCGCCGCCGGCGCGCCAATTGATGATGCGTTTTGGACTTGCGAGATCGGCGGGCACGGCTGGGGCAACAACGAAATGGAGTATTATACCGACCGCGTCGAAAATGTCTCGCATGATGGCGCGGGCAACCTGGTCATCACCGCCCGCGAAGAAACGCTGGCGGATTCGACCTGTCACTACGGCGAATGCCAGTACACATCGGCTCGCTGCATCACGCAGGACAAGGTCGAGTTCACGTATGCACGGGTCGAGGCGCGGATAGACATCCCCAATGGCCAGGGCATCTGGCCCGCCTTCTGGATGCTGGGCGCGAACTTCCCCGAACTGGGCTGGCCCCTCAGCGGCGAGATCGACATTCTGGAAAACATCGGCGAGAAAAATGTCGTCTATGGCACATTGCACGGTCCCGGCTACAGCGGTGGCGGCGGTATCGGCGGCGCCTATCGCGCGGAGGTCAACCTTGACGAAGGCTTCCACGTCTACGCCATCGATTGGGATCCCTATGTCATCCGCTGGTACGTCGATGGCGAGCTGGCCAATTTGATCAGCGTCAACGCCCTGGATGGCAAACAGTGGGTTTATGACCAGGACTTCTTCTTGCTGATGAACCTGGCGGTGGGCGGTTATTGGCCCGGCTATCCCGACGAGACGACCGAGTTCCCGCAAGAGATGATCGTCGACTACGTGCGCGTATACCAACTGTCATCGAAGTAGATGGCGCCTGCGCGAAGCAAGAAAAACCGAGGGGATTGCTAACTGGCGATCCCCTTTTCATTTGATATGTCCGCTGTCCATTAGCGCGCGTTTCCCAACTTTTGAATCGCGTCGCGGACTTCCGGGGAGCCGAACTTGCCGCGCTCGTCCTGAGTCCAGGCAATGGGATCGACCAACTCCATCTCATCGAGACCGACAAGCTGGTATCCTTTGGCTCTTAAGCCGTCAATAATGGCTGGCAGCGCTTCGATCATCGGCAATGGACGCGCCAGGCGCAAGGCGTCATCATCCGATTCGGTGCTGTCATGCAAGTCGATGATCGATCCGCCGGCCAGGGACGGGTCATTGAGCGTCGCCTCGATAATGGTTTGTGGATCGCTCTTGGCAAAGTCCGCCGGGTTAACGTCCGCGTCGACGATTTTCATGTCCTTGGACATCGCCACCGGCGAGTAAAGGCAGGTGAAGAAATTGAAATAGTGGGCGCGCAGGAATTGGGTCGGGCGCCCGAGAATGTTGCCGATCGCGGCTTCGGCGCGGTCAAAATCCCCCACATGGATGTGGTGCATGTAGCTGTGGTTGCCAATGACATGCCCGTTCTTGACGATGCGCTCGGCAGCCTGCGGCCAGCGCTCCACCCATTTTCCCAGGACAAAAAAGGTGCCGCGCGCCCCTCTGCTGTTCAAGATCTCGATGACCTGATCGGTGCGCGGCGGATTGGGTCCATCGTCGAAGGTCAATGCCACTTTCATTTGATCGCGGCGACCGTGCGTGTAGTATTTTAGAACCATGGTCCCCGCCTCACTTTCCGTTTTTCGGTACGCTGGCAGGGTCGCCGCCGAGAACTTCAATTGTCGGCTGCCAGGCTTCACTTTCAGCATCCCAGGTCTGCGAGTAGAGGCCCCAGGCAAGACCGTTGGACCAGAAGGAGCGGAATGGCTCGGTCCGGGAGCGTAAGTCGTCGACAGGCGAAAAACTCAAGAGGTCCCTGGCGATATCGGCTTTCATGCCCGTGAGCGCCAGCAGCAGCGCCCAGCTCGACATGCTGCGGGCGTAGTGATTGCCGCATTCCACTTCGTTCCAGGGGTTGCGCCTGATACCGTCGTGTCGTTCGCGCACGGCCGCGACCAGCTCGATGCCTTCGTCAATCCAGCCCTCGTAAATGAGGTGCGCCGCGACCTGATATTCGATGCCGGTCCAGACCTCGTCGGCGTAGGGGAAGGGCAAGCTGGGACGGCCGCCCTCGGGCCAACTGCAGAGCAGCAAACCAGCCTCGTCATTCAGGGCATAGACACGCTGGCAATTGGCGTGCCCGCTGAAATCGTCCTTGAAATTGTGATCGTAGATCGACTTGAGCGTGTCGCGAATACGCTCGCCGGGCAGCAGCTTGCCCAATCCCAGGATCTCGGCGTGGAGCTGACCGAGCAATTGGTCGGACAAGCAGCCTTCGCCGTGCTGGTACTTCTGCGCGTTGACGTCCGCCACCTTCTGCACGTAATAGCCGCCGTTCCAGAGCATGGCATCCAGATTGGCGCTGCCCGTTTCCCGGGCTTGGCGACAGCGCCCGCTCAAATCGGCCTCGCCCATGATCAGCGCCATCTCTTCGACGGCGCGCAGCCCCGCCAGGTAATAGATCCCGCAGAGCGGATTGGGACCGTGAAACTCGATGTCGTAGGTATTGTGCTGCACGGCGTCGAGGACATGGTCGCCATCCTGGTCCCAATAGCCGCTGGCGAAGCCGATGGCGCGCTTGATGCCGGGCCAGATTTCGGCGAGGAAGTCCCGGTCGCCGCTCAGTTGCCATTCGCGATAGGCGCGCAGGATCGAGCCCATCTGTCCATCGACGGCGGCGTCCGTTCTGCCGCCCCAGACGAAGTCTTCGTGAAAGGTGCCGAAGCTACGGAAGCGCATGAAACCGTCGTCGCCGGTCTCCACGTTGAACTCGATGCGGCGCATCTCGCGCTCCAGCGATGGGAACAGATAAGCGATGGTGAAGGCATAACTCCAGACGTGGGTGCAATTGCCCGGGCAGCAACCGTATTCGTCGTTGCAGCCTTCCCAACCGTAGAAGCGACCGTCTTCCAGCCAAAAGCAGGTGGTGCTGCGCAGTGGCACGATATTGGCGGAAATGGCGTCCAGAACGACCGCCGGCAGCGTGGATTCGAAGAGCGCGTCGTGGAATTGTCTTGTTGTCGATTCCAGCCGCCCCAGGTGTTCGATTACATAGCGGCCGACCTCCCAGGCGTCGGCAAAGCGCGTCGCATAGTGATTGCGCGCGATGCCCACGTTCTTTTCATCGACGCTTAGCATGGGCAAAGTCCGCAGATCCCAGGTATTGGGACGGTTGGGGAAATGCCAGGTCAGAATGAAACGAAATTCTTTGCTTTCGCCCGGCGCAAGGTCCCCCACCAAACCGAGCGAGCCGGTCGCAAGTCGTTCGCCGGCTTCGTCATCGGGGGGATCGTTGAGCAAGCCGTCATCGAGCAGATCATCCCAGAAATCGTGCAAGTAATCCCACCATTCGCCGCGCATCCAGGCGCGTTTCATGGTTACGGAATCGTGATCGGCGACCAGCGCGACGCTGCCGAAATTGAGGTCGGAATCGGCGATCTGGTCGTTGGTCATGTACAGTCCGCGCAGGGCGCTCTCGTCGCGGAAGCTGTTCACTGCGCGCCCAAGCGCTACCGAGGCCCGGTTCATGTAGGGATCGAATTCATTGCTGCCAACCGGATTGCTTAGCGTACCCACCAGGCTGACCTCCACTGAGTCCTCCGTCGGGTTGGCAACGGTATAGGTCATGATCGCGCAGGGTATGCCGGAATCTTCCGGATTGAGGGGCAGCAGCGGCGTATATGCCTCGAGTTGCACCTCGACGGGCAAGTCGGGATCATCGAATTCGATAGCTGCGAAGGGATACTGTCCGCGGAACGTCGTGCCCTTGAAGCGCGGCAGCCCAGCGCCGGTTGAGGGGTGATAGCCATGCGACAAGTCATAGGGCGGCTGGACTGGACCCTCGAGGACGCGGATCCGAGCTTCTTGCCCGGCTTGCCGGCAGCGAATGGCGAAGAAGGTCAGAGGAAGCGAGGCGCCCTTCGCCGGCAGATTGAAGATCTCCCAATCGCGCAATTCGCCGCGCGCGCCCAGCGAGACGTTGCCGGTGCCGATGCCGCCCAAGGGAAAAGCCAGGGCTGTGGCGGCTGCGTCGAAACTTCTAATTTCATCATGATATTTCATTTGCAGTTCCTTCTTCACACCTGCCGGTGGTCTATCGTCTAATCTCGACAATTATCCTCGAAGAGGCGCTGTGCCGCTAGCAATACCAGGACAATCGCACGGCGAGCGTTTGTTTTCGGCTTGTTTTTTCTCCGACTTTGTCCGTTTCGGACAATGAAATATATTTTTCGGACAATAGACGCGGTTTTGCGGCTGAAACGGAGGAAAGGCAGGCGGCTGACGATATGAATTTGGTTTGTCGGCGCAGCGGCGCGTCCGCCCCCATAAAGTCGGCTCCTGCCCCTGACATGCCTCTGAACCGCCCCTAGCTATCCCACTAAATTCCGCAAGTGTATAGATACCGTATAGATACAATCTGTTTTTTCGAGAGATATTTTTTAGAGTCCGGCCGTGAAGGCGGGAACAGGCGGAGGGCATCGGCTGGGGACCGAGATTGAGAGCTTGCGATAATTGATCCATAGGGGAAGCATATCATCATTTTGAGTAGAAATAAAGAACGGGTGTTCGCAATTTTCGAGATTGCCGAAAAGCGATCTGGGGCGCCTCGCAGGGTCGCGTAGGTCGCGTAGACACTGACCGCCGACACTGACCGCCGATACTGACCTGCGGGGAAAGATTCAGAGTAAATGCAAGTAAGTAAAGCAAATTCACCACAGAGGCTCAGAGGGTCGCGTAGACACTGACCGGCAGCACAGAGAGTTTATTTCGGGCGGGCAGATTGCCCGCCCCTACAGCGTCCTTTATGTCGAAACCCGTAGGGGAGACAGGCGGTCAGTGTCTACGCGACATATCATGTCGCCCGAAACTTGTTCCCTTAGCTGTCCTCAAAATGTTTATTATTTACTTGCATTTACTAGGGTGGGGATGGGAAGGCAATTATTTTTAATGCGATTACCCTGCTAGCAATACTGAGTTGATAGCATATCAAGCGCCTTTCAAGCCGCTTAAGGTCACGCCTTCGACCAAGCGGCGTTGAAAGATGAGAAAGAAAACCAGGACCGGGACCAGATTGAGTACGATAGCCGCCATCAGTACGCCGCTGTTGGTCACGCCATCTTGACCGCGCAGGTAAAGCATGCCCAGCGGCAAAGTCATTTTGTCAGAGGAATTGATAAAAATCAGCGGCCAAAAGAAATTATTCCAGGAACTGTTGAAGGTGAGAATCGCCAGTGTTGCCAGGGGAGGACCCGCCAGCGGAAGCATGATCTGGCGATAAATCTGCAGGAAGCCGGCACCGTCGATTTTAGCGGCGTCTTCCAATTCCTTCGGTATGGTTTCAAAGAACTGCTTCAGCAAGAAGGCGCCAAAAACGCTGGTCGCGTAGGGCACGATGAGCGCGCCCAAGTTGTTATACAAGCCCATGCCCCGGATGATGATAAAGACCGGGATCAGCGTCACATGCTGCGGCACCATCATCGACGCCAAAAAAGCAATGAATATGAGCCGCTTTCCGGGGAAGCGCAAGCGCGCGAAGGCATAGCCGGCCATGCTGCAAGTGATGAGTTGCGCGATCGTGACACAGGTCGTGACGACGACGCTGTTGAGGAAGAAGCGCAGAAAGTCGACGCGCTCAAAGACCACCTGGTAGTTGTCGAGACGGAAGGCGCTGGGTATCACCGGTGGCGGCAACTTGAAGAATTCATGCGGCTGCCCAAAGGAGAAGGAGACCGCCCAGACCAGCGGCAAAAACATGATGAGCGAACCCAGGACCAGTGGCAGCGCCAGTATCACATTGGCCAGGTAGGCTTGCCAATTGTGTATCAACTTGTCCCAGATCTTGTTGAAATCGGGAAAGATGGGATTGCCCTTTGACAGCGTTGCGTTTGTCATTGCTCCGCCCATAGAGGAGGCTTATCGATAAAAGACCCAACGATCGCCCAGCCGAACTTGCGTGACGGTCAGCGCCAGGATAACAAAGAAAAGCACCACCGCCATGCTGGCGGCATAACCCATATTGAAGCTGCCGAAGGCTTCGCGATAGAGGAGCATGACGACCGTTCGCGTCGCGTCGCCGGGTCCGCCGTTGGTCAAAACGAACATGGATTCGAAGACCTGGAAGGCACCGATCAGGGCGATGATGAGCGAAAAGAAGAGTGAGGGCGTCAACAGAGGGATCGTGACGCGCCTTAGCCTCACGAAGCGCCCGGCGCCGTCAACCACCGCCGCTTCGTAAAGCTCGCGGGGGATGGCTTGCAGACCAGCCAGGAAGATCAGCGTGAAAAAGCCGACATGTTTCCAGACATCGATAAGAACTATCGAGCGGAAAGCCCAGAGGGACGATGACAGCCAGGGGACTTTGTCGAAGCCCAGCCGCGTCAGATAGTAATTGACTACGCCGGTACTCTCTTGCAGCAGGAAACCAAAGAGCAGTGCCACCACCACCGTCGAAATGACAAAGGGGATGAAATACGAAGCGCGCAAGAATGTCTTCAACCAGCGCCACTTGATGCTGTTTATGCCAATGGCGATGAACATGCCCAAACCGACGTTCAAAGCTGTGGCGGAAACCGCGAAGAGGGCCGTGTTCTTCAGCGTAGTCATGAAGAGCTTGTCCTTGGCAAGCTCGACGAAATTGTCGACGCCGACGTATTCCGGCTCGGAGAAGAAGTCCCAGTCGAAAAAGGACATACCCAGCCCAGAAATCGTCGGAATAAGAAAAAAAACCAAGAAGCTCAGGAGCGTCGGCAGGATGAAAAAGTAGCCGGCAATGGCTTCTCTTACGACCAGAGGATTAGGCTTTTTCCAGCGCATTCCCGCGCGAAATGGCGCCATCAGGACTATTTGCCTTCTCGCCAGCTTCAAGCCGAGACACGGCTGGAAGGGGAAAGATGTAGCGTTGCATTTGTGGTTGAAAAGGCGGAATGGAGAGGGGTCCACCCCGCCTTTCGCTCAGTATATGCAAGTAAGTAATGAGAATGCGAGAATGCCCTTATTCAACCCCACCCCCCGGCCCCCTCCCCGAAGCATCAGGGAGGGGGAGCGCATTCGGCGGGATTGGGATCACATCCAGAACTTTCGCTACAAACGAGATTTTTTCGCATTACTTACTTGGTTCTACTGAGGGTCGCGTAGACACTGACCGGCAGCACAGAGGGTTTATTTCGGGCGGGCAGATTGCCCGCCCCTACAGCGTCCTTTATGTCGAAACCCGTAGGAGCGACAGGCGGTCGGTGTCTAGGCGATCTACGCGACCTACCATGTCGTCCGAAACCTATTCCCTTAGCTGTCCTCAAAACCTTCATGACTTTCTTGGTTCTACTTCTGTCGCCTAGCTGTTGTCCGCAATCACCGCTTCCATATCGGCTTGAATGTTGGCAGCGGCGTCTTCAATGGACATTTCGTTCGCCCAGGCTTGCGACATATAGCGATCATGTATCTCCGCCAGTTCCGCGAAGTAGGGCGCGTTGATGACTGTGCGACCACCCTCCAGCACTTCATAGAATCGCCAGTAGTTGGCCGGGCTGGCCGCGACCAAAACTGGATCGGCAGCCAGGGATGTCCGCGCGGGCGCGCTGGCCGAGGCGAATTCGCCCGAAAGCAGCTTGGACATGACCTCGACGCTCACCAGGTGCTTCACCATTTCCCAAGCCAAATCGGGGTGCTCGCTATCCTTGGTGATGCCGTAGCCGTCCGTACCCCATTGGGAGCCCTTGGCAGCCTCGCCCGACTTGGTCGGGAAGAAGTTGACATCGTAGTCATCGGCGGACATACCGGCCGGTATCAGCCGCTGACGTCCTGCCGGCGAATCGATCATCATACCCAGTGTGCCCGCGACAAAAGCTTCCCTGAAGTTGAAGGACCCGGAAGGCGCAACCCCGTGTTCCCACATCAGGTCGCGCACAAACTGGAATGCCTCGATGGTTTCGGGCCGGTCGTACCAGGGCTCGGTGAAATCCTCGTTGAGGAAGAAGGAGCCATTGGCCACTGCCCAGGGACCCAGGTGCCAAAGCCAGGAGTTGGCATGGAAACCCCAAACATCGTTCGTGCCGTCGCCGTCGCTGTCCTGTGTGATGGTCTGGGCGTAATGCAGAAAATCGTCCCAGGTCCAGTCGGGGGCGGGTTCATCCAAGCCGGCGTCTTCCAGGACTGACTTGTTGTAGTAAATCAGCGTGGTATTCCAGGCGAAGGGCAACAGGTATTGCTGATCGTTCCAGCGCAAGCCCTCCAGCAGCTTGGGATGCGCATCGTCCAGGAATTCCTGGATATCCGGATCGCTTTCGATGAAGGAGTCCAACTCCAGCAGGACGCCGCGCTCAGCCATCAGCGGCACGGCTTCAATGGCGTTCCAGATGACATCGACGCGCTCGCCGCCGAGCATGGTGGTGACGATCTTTTGGGTATAGTCGCCCCAGCTATCCAGAGGGACGGGGATATAGTTGATAGTTACTTCGGGATGTTCCGCCAGGAAACCTTCAAAGTAAGCCTCCCATTTTTCTTGCGGCGCGAATGATCCATAGACGAAGCCCAAGGTCACGTCGTCCTGGGCGCTGGTGAACAGTCCTGAAGCCGCTAGCAAAAGGACAACAAGGATGGTGCAGACGCGTTTGTAATTTCCGCTCATTTTTGAACCTCTCGAAAGACTTTCAATAGCTAAATAGGGATGGTCTTCCTCCCAAGTAGGGGCAGAAGCCCAGCGACAACGTCGATCTCCTTCCTAACCTGGCTGCGCAATTGGCAGAGCGCTGAACGGCGAGAGAGTCCGCTGCAGTTACCCGCGCGATAAACGAGGCATCTGTACCGTCTCCGGACATTTGCGTTTAAGCGACAACGATCTCTTCCGCAGGTCGCTCTTGTGCCTGGTTATTGTAGCCACATCGCCTGCGCTTGGCAAGAAAGGCGAATCACGAAGTCAGGACGCATTCATCGGGCGACCCGTTGGTCGGCCGCGGCTCTTGCGGCAGTGTAATGGGTTTTTCTCAATTGCGACAAGTTTTTGCAAGCGCAATGCAGATGCGATATGGTATGGCTTAAGTTGCAGCCATTGACGCAGTCTTTATCACGCGGGCGGAGAGAAAGGGGAAACAATCGAATAGAGACATTCCACCTGTATTTCAAATTCCAAAAACATTTGCAGGGAGAACAACCATGTACAAAAAGCACAGCAAAATCCTTTTCACGGTCTTTCTTTTGGCGCTCGTCATATTGCCTTCCACCGCGCTCGTCTCGGCGCAGGAGCAGACCGAAGTTGGTACGCCGCGCGCCACGACCTTGATCGTCGACCAGCTTGGCGGTCGGATCAATAACCCGACCCAGACCAACCCCTATCAAGCAGGCACCCACATGAGTGCGGGCTTGCACCAGCTAATTTACTCGACCTTGTGGGAGATCAACACAGCAACAGGCGAGCAATTCCCGGCTTTGGCGGCGGAAATGCCCGAAGCGCTCAACGACGATTACACCAGCTTCCGCGTTAAGCTCCGCGACAACCTGCGCTGGAGCGATGGCGAACCGATCACAACTGCCGATATGGCATTCAACATCGACATGGTTATAAACACGCCCGAGTTCCCCTATAGCGGCTTCTTGTCGCAGGTTATAGACAACTACGAGATCGTTGACGACCTCACCATCATTCTCAACTTGAAGCGCTCGGAGCCGCGCCTGGCCTATACCCTCGGCGTCCATATCTGGGGCGACAACTTCCGCATGGTGCCCAAGCATATTTGGGAGAACGA
>DAOULD010000041.1:0-27502 GCA_034420635.1 Anaerolineae bacterium
TTAAAATACAATGAGCATTATAGAAGGATTCGATCAACAGCAGGCTTCGCATTGATAGGAATTTGCAAGTTGCTGTCCCTTTATGCCTCACGTTTTTCAACAGAGTCTATCAGATCGCCCGCTTAGTCCGTTGGTTCAAGCGGGCGAGACAAGTCTCGCCCCTACACGTTTCGTCAATGCGGGCGTTTAGTTCTCCGCCAGATAGGTGCTGTGCGTCTCCTGCATTTCGCTCAGGAGCTCTTCGGGCGTCAGCATGCCGCCAATCATGCCTTGCACGATCTGGTTCATGTCGCCGAAGACCTTGGGCGGCAGATAGGTGACGGGCCAGAAGCCGATCTTGTCGACGTTGGCGGCCGTTTCCGACGCGATCTGGTAAGTGAGCGGCGCTATATCCTCCGGCACATCAATAGTGAAAGCCGGAAGCTGGGAGACATCTCGCAGCGCTTGCACGGCTACCTCTTCGGATGTTAACCACTCAACAACCTTGAAGGCGGCGTCAACATCCGCGTACTCGGCAATGATTATCGAGCCGCCGATGCCGCCGAGCGTCATGATGTCGGTATTGGGATTGACCGGCGGCAAGTAGAAGAATCCAATCTCGAAGTCAGGCTCGGCTGATGCCGACGCGTCGATGAACCAGGGACCGTTGAGCACCATAAGGTTAATGCCCTGATAGAACAGGTCAAGCGACTGATCATAGTCAATGCCAAGGGGTTCCGGATTGGCGTAGCCATTGGCGACCATGCCGTAGAAGGCGTTCAGACCGTCAAGGCAGTTGTCGCAGTCGGGCCAAGGCTGGATGCCGCTGAGCACGTCAATGTACTCGGAGCCGGCGCTGCTGTACATGAACATGGAAGCCATCAGCGCCGAGGGCCAGCCGCCAGCCAGACCCATGGTATAACCGTAGTAACCCGCTTCTTTGACCGCCTCCAAAACATCGACGTATTCCTCGAATGTGCTGGGCACTTCCAACTCTAATTCAGCGAAAGCATCTTTGTTGTAGAAGATGCCGACCGATTCCATGTTCTGCGGGATGGCGTAGATGCGTCCCTCGACCGTGACCTGCGAAAGCAGATTCGGCGGGATCCTATCAATCAAGCCGGAGGCGCGATAATACTCAGTCAAGTCCTTGACCTGCCCGGTCGAGACCAGCGCCTGCAAGTTTGCGCCAACATCAACGCCGCCGAGGACGTGAGGACCCGCTTCGTTTTCCAGGGCAATGCGCACCTTCTGGTTGTTTTCGGTGAAGGTGCCGGTCAAGACATCTTCGTAGACGATGTTGACGTCGTCATGCGCCTCGTTGAAGCGCTCGACGAGCGCTTCATTGTAATCGCCGCTATATCCCAGCGACCAGATAAGCACGTCGGTCCCGTCTTGCGCGCTAACGGAACTCAAGCTGAGGACGCCCAGCAGGAGCGCCGCCAGGACAATATACGCCAGCTTTTGCACGTTCCGACTAAAGCGGTTCCCATTCATGTATCGCATCTCCTTATACACCTAATAGTTCTGACCTCAAAGTTTTACATCATTTGTAGTCCGCTGCGCAAGTTTTGCTTGATCGCGGCGGGCATCTTCGCGCTTACATCCATATTTTCGTCAGCGCAATCGCAGCAAATTATTTGTTCACTGTGGAGGAATTGGGAACGCCCTACGAAGGCGATATGCCATGCTCGACTCTCTTTAGTGGACAACTGCATTGCCTATCGATCCCACAAGCCGTGCTCGGGCCAGCGCCTTGGCAAGCGCGCTTCGACCGGGGGCAATGGGGGAAGCGCCCGGTGCGGCTCTAGTTGGTACCAGTAGGCAACGCTGGAGTATTCGTTGCTTTGGTCGTTGGCATGCCCATGCTCGATCGAGAAACGCAGGGACCTGGTGAAGCGAATCGGGTCTTCAATATGCCAGCGATACAGGCTCCACTTGCCAAAATGCTCCTGTACATCGCTTCCCAGAGAGATGCCGTGGTAGGGACCGTCGTACTCGCCGCTGGGGAAACCCCAAGCGCAGCCAAAATAGTCTTCCGTACCGGTGCCATGCAAGGACGGCGGCCAAGCCTCGCCATCGACAAAGAACATGTCATCGCCCTCGCCCGGCCAGGTAAAGACCTGATTGGATGCGTTGAAGTTGTCTATATTCAAAACGCAACCGACATAGTGGCCGGTGCCGACTGCGTCGAGAATGACATAGTTTTCGTCGCCGGTCTGATTGACGCCGGGCAGGTCCCAAGGCGCCGGGTCTGCAAGATCGGATGGGTGCTGTACCGCTTTTGTCGGGTTTTCCAAGTTCCAGGTAGCGTGGAAGTAAGCAAGGTCCTCCGGCGGCGCTTCGTCGTACAACTCATAATCGACATAATAAAAGAGATTGGCAATCGGCTCTTCACTCTCGTTAATGATCTGAATCTTGGCGTGTTCGCCGAAGGGCATCGGGAAATACCAGTTCATCGCCGGCGAAAAAGGACCCTTGGGTCCTCGGCGCTCGCCAAAGGTCATGCTCACCGGCAACGAGACAAAATGTCGGCCGGTGGCGTGCCCGATACCGAAGAAATCGCCATATGGCGCGCGCACGCTGGGATTCTCTTCGCCATCCCAATACATCTCAATGACCAACTTGCGCATATATTGCGGCGCATAGCAGCGGGTGGTCATCCAGATATGTTTGATCATGCCGCTGCCTTCAATATCGGCTATTACCTGCGTCGCGCCCGCTGGTACGACCTTGAAATCGCGATTGCCACCGGAGGTGTCGTAGCTAGACGAGCGCAGGGAACGAGCATGTTTAATGAATGGTAATCCACCCAGCGGGCTATTCGGTTGCCATACGTTCATATCGCATTTGCTCCTTAACTTTCATCCGAAAAAACTGCGCGCCTGCGGCTAGTTCTATCCTTTTACCGCTCCCATGGTCATACCAGCCAGTATTCGCTTTTGCATCAACAGCGAGAATATGATAACCGGGAAGGAATAGAGTACCGAAAGCGAGGTCATCGTACCCCATTGAATCCCGTATTGCGACTTGAATTCGGCGATGGCGATCGGCGCCGTCTTCACACCGGTAGATGACAAAAGGAGCGAAAAGAGGAATTCGTTCCAGGATGCCAGGAAGACAAAAATCGCCGTCACGGCTATCCCGCCCGCAGCGACCGGAATAATTATTCGGAACAAGGCGCCGAAACGCGAGCAGCCATCGACCCGCGCGGCTTCTTCCAAAGCGCGCGGAATACTTTCCATGAAACTTGCCAACAACCAGATGGCCAGCGGCACGCTGATGGTCGAATGCGCCAGAGCGACGCCCAGATGGGTGTCAATCAGTCCGAGAGAGCGCATGATTGCGAATAGGGGAATGCCCACGGAAACCGGCGGAATCAGCCGAGTGACGAGCGCGGCAATCAGAAACAGCTTGCCAGCCCAGGTGGCGAAGCGGGCAATGGCATAAGCCGCTGGAATGGCGAGACCGATCGAAATGACGGTACTGAGCAGAGCGATGATCGCGCTGTTCCCAAATGACCGCTGTACAACCGGGTATTCACCGATGATCGTATAATTCTCAAAACTGATTCGCTGCGGCAGCAGGGTAGGCGGGATGGAAAGCGCATCGACCGGCGGCTTGATTGACGTCGAGACCAGAAACCCGTAGGGAAAAACGAATACCGTCAAAATAATCGCCACCAGAGCGTATAAGATCGCGCGTTCAGCAAACGATGATTTCAAGCGCCAAATCCTCCAAAGGTCAGGACTGTGACGTCCCCTTTCCCCAGATCGCGAAGAAGGCGATTGAACTGATAACCACCATGGCAATCATGAAAAGAGTGGCGATTGCCGATGCTTCACCGACATTCCCGTATCGAATCATGTTCCGATAAATATGAATGCTGAGGATTTCCGAGGCGAAGCGCGGTCCGCCCTCAGTTTGAATCCAGATCATGTCAAATGCGCGGGCGGCGTCAATACCACGGAGAATCAAGACTACCGCTATCACGGGCCGCAGCAGTGGCGCCGTCACGCGACGGAAGACCTGCAGCGCGCCTGCTCCGTCAATTTTGGCCGCCTCAATCAATTCGGAAGGGATATTTTGCAACCCGGTATACAGAACGAGCGCTACAAATGATGTGGTGAGCCAAATGTTGGGCAAGGCAACGGAAAACAGGACCAGATCGCGGTCGCCCAGCCAGGATATATCGCTGGAGTCCGCAATTATGCCAAGATGCTCCAGCACATGATTGACGATACCGATATTGTCAATAAGCATAAAACGCCAGAGCAAACCGGCGACAATTGGCGGTATCATCAAGGGGAAAGCAAAGATGGTGCGGAGTATTTCCGAACGTCTGCCCATGGCATTGAATAGCAAGGCAGCAGCGAAACCCAGGACGAACTCCGCCGTCAAGGCGATCAATGTATAGTTGAGCGTTCTTAGCGCGGACTCCCTCACGCGAGAAGAGTTGAGCGCGTGCAGGTAATTGTCGACGCCGACAAAAACCCGCTCGTCCGGCGCATAGATGCTCACTTCAAAGAAGCTGTCGCGAATCAGCAGAAACAGCGGGTATGCCACGAACGCGGCCAGAAACAAGGTCGCCGGCAACAGCAGCAAAAGAACGAAGCTTCGTTCCGTCAACTTCATCGGCATACCCGCATTGGTTCAAATTTATGTCGGGACCGCCGGTGATTCAGCAGCCCCGACCCGAATAGGCTACTCGTAGCCCATGGCTTCCAGTTCTTCGCGGCCCCAGGCCAAGAGTTCAGCCGGATCCTGCTCGCAGGTCAATGCGTCGGAACCAATGGGTCCAAGGATCTCGTCGGCGATTTGCTGCCAGTCGGCGACGGCGGGCCGACCGATGGTCTGTGGGCTGTCCAGGGTCTCGAGCAAGGGATTCAAATTCTCGTAGCCTTCGACATCGGCATAAGACGCGTAGGCGGATTTGCGCGCTGCCAAGCCCAGCGGCGCTTCAATGCCCATGGCATTGTTGTCGTAGAGGTATTGCACCAGTTCTAGGGCGAGCTCTTTATTCTCCGATGTCTTGGGCACGATGTTGAACCAGGGACCTGGTATCGCGCCTACGCCACCCGGACCCGCGATCATGGGCGCTGCGCCAACCAAATCGGCAATTGGCGAATCTCCCCGTGTCAGCCGATAAGCGTGCCCCCAAAAGCGGAACATCGCTGTTTGACTCTGATAGAAGAGGTTTTCCGCGACGCCCCAATCGATTTCGTTGACGTTTGGCGGCGCGACATCCATATCACAATGGTGGCTGATGTAATATTCGAGCCCGGCGACATGCTCGGCATTATCGATAATGATATTGTGATCGGCATCGAGCACCACACCCGGCGAACCAGCTTGCAGGACGGCGATCATCCATTCAAAGTCGGCCACGCCGCCTTTGACATCGGTGCCATACATGTCGATTTCGCCATCGCCATCGTTGTCGCGGGTGAAGAACATCGCCATATCGGTGAACTCCTGCCAGGTCGCTGGCGGCGCCAGCGGATAACCGAATTCGGATTCAAAGGCGGCTTGCTCGTCCGGATCTTCCCACAAGTCCTTGCGGTAAAAGATGATCTCGGTGTTTGCCCAGGTCGGCATGCCGATAAAGGTCCCGTCAATCTGGGCATCGGCCACCAAAGAGGCGAACAAGTCGTCAATGACCTCGTCCGTGAACAGATCATCAAGCGGCTCGGCAAAGGGCGCGAAGTGCGACATCCAAACGACATCGATCGTCGCGACATCGAATGCGGCGCCGCCTGTCGCCATTTCCGCGGATAGTCGATCGAATACACTGCCGTATGGCACGTTGACAAACTCGACCGTATGGCCCGTTTCTTCTTCAAACTGCTTGGCGGCCGCCTCTTGCAACCACAAGCCGCCTTGTTCAACCAAGACCGTTAAAGTTGTTGAATCCTGCCCGCTCCCTGTCAACGGCAGCAAGAACAAGACAAGAACTGCGAACATAAAACCTAAGCACTTCATGTTTTTACCTTTCGAAAAACTTCGCTTTGCGATTGAAATGCCGAGCATCGCCTAAGCATGCTCGGCGGATAGCACTGATCGAATCAGTGTTGATCCCAAATCCTGATCAAGTGAATTGAAACGCGCAGATTGTCTGTCGAAATCGCAGAGGAACTTGGCCGCAACCCGCGCGACCTATGTGGGGGGACAGTCAGCCAAAAATTTGCTTTCCATGGAACTATTGAGCAGTAACTTCATGGAAGGATAATGCGCGATTGAGAAGGCCATGTGCTTTTCGTGAGGCTGAAACTTCTTGAGAAAGCGCCAATCAATCATAGGAGATCTCTTAGGCAAGAAACCTTCGCGTGTCACATTAAGTATGTGAAGATTATAGACGCATGGAAGGACCTTGTCAAATGCCCGCGGATTGGGGGGGTGCATTTCAGATTATTGGCAATTAACCACCGAGGACACCGAGAGCACCGAGATTTAAGCCCTTGCCTGCCAAAAAGGAGGCGATGTAGGGGCGTTTCGTTGAAACGCCCACGAATAGGCGGTCGATAAAAACGGGCGGCTCAGCGAGCCGCCCCTACATTTGCCAGATTTATGTGATATTTGACGTATATTGGTTTTGATGCGATTGCGCTAAGGTTGAGGAGAACCAAACTCGATGTCAATCACCGACGTCGCCAGAACCTCAGTTCGAAGCCCGACACGTAATCCAGTTGCTTTCCAGTTCTGATCAGCCCGCGCCTACAACAAGCTCGAAAGCAAGCCGCCGTCGACGCGATAGTAGCCGCCGGTCATGAACGAGGCGTCATCACTCGCCAGGAACAGCACCAGTTTGGCCACCTCTTCCGGCTGGCCGACCCGCCCAACGGGATGCAAGTCTCCCCAATCTTCGATCATCTGCGAGGGGTTTTCGGGACCGAAGAGATCCGCGGCCATATCCAGCATGGGCGTATGAATGGAGCCCGGCGCGATGCAATTGCAGCGAATGTTTTCTCTGGCATGATCAAGCGCGACGGTGGTGGTGAAACTGGTGACCGCGCCCTTGGAAGCCGAATAAGCCGCCACTGTCTGTTGTGAAGCCACTGCCTGGACGGAGGAGGTATTGACAATGGCGCCGCCGCCGCGTTTGCGCATCTCGGGTATGCAATATTTGCAGGTGAGGAAGGTCGCGCGCAAGTTGATATTGATCTGGTAATCCCAGTCTTCAACCGGTTGATCCACCACCGTGCCATAACGCACGACGCCGGCGTTGTTGTGCAGCACATCGACGCCGCCAAACTCGGCGACAGTTTCCGCCACGATCCGTTTGACGTAACTCTCTTCAGCGATATCGCCTTCGACGAAGAGCGCGCGACCGCCCTTGTCCGCGATCAGTTGTCGCGTTTCTTGCCCGGCCGCGCGGTCAATATCGGCGATCGTCACAGCCGCGCCTTCAGCGGCGAATGCAACTGCGCATGCGCGTCCGATCCCTTTAGCCCCGCCAGTTACGATGGCTACTTTGCCTTCAAATCGTTTACCCATGTCCTTCACCTCGTCACATAGTTCAACCCAAGTCGGGGTAGCGCAGTCGGGCGCCGGCTACCGGCATCTCAATCATCGACAAATGCCAGCGCCCCAAACTGCCGAAGATGGCGCATTTCATATCCGGACCGCCGAAGGCGATATTGGTCGGCGCGGACAATACAACGCTCTGCCAATCCTCGGCGGCTAGCTCCAAGACGCCCGCGGCGGTAAAGCGAAAGACCTTGTTGGGGGCATAGCAGGCGATGTACAAGTTGCCTTCGGCGTCAAAAGCCAAGCCATCGGGCACAGTTCCCGGCATTTCTACCACCAACTGCGGCTCGCCCAGCGTCCCATCGGAGCGTATCGCGGCTTTCACGATACCGGGCATGTTGGACAGTATGATGTACAGTTCGCGCCCATCGGCCGACAGCGCCATGCCGTTGGGGAAGTGATCAATCGCTTCGCTGGCCACGATCGTTTCGCCATGAGACCGTATCAGAAAAACGCAGCCGTTCTTCTCGTCGAAACCGCCCGAGCTCGACACATAAAGATCGCCGTTGTCGGTGAATACCGGATAGTTCGGCGCGACAAATTCGCGATCGGCGCTGCCCTCGGAATAGACGCTGACATCGCCGGCGGCGCTCGCCTTGAATACCTTGTTCTGGAACAGATCGCAGGCATAGATGTTATGGTTTCCATCCAAAGCCAAGCCCAATACAAAGCCGCCGGTTGAGGCCACTTGCGTGAAGCTGCCGTCGCTGGTAATGCGATAGATCTGCCCGGCTTCTCCGCCGGCATACCAGTTGCCGTCCGCGCCCCAAGCCACGCCCTCGGGATGATCCAATCCGTCAACCAGTATAGTGAACTGCCCCAGGCTAAACAGGGGTTCAGACATATTTCGCTCCTCCGCTATCTACTTCAGATGAACCGCGCCATCGGCGTCAATCTTTTGCACGCCTTGGTCCGATTGGTAGAAAACCGCTTTCATTTTGACTTCTTTTGATTCCCCCGGTCCCAAGGTCAAGTGCGAGCCGGTTTTCTCCATCACGGTAGTCAAGCCTTGCCCGGGAATGGACGAGGCCGGTTCTATCGCCATCACGTAGGCGCATTTGTAAAAGGGGAACCCCGACGAGGACTTCAACTCTTGCCAGAACCAGGCATAGGGGAAGACGCTCTCGTCCCAGACCAAGCCGACGCCGAAGCCCATGTCCCGATTGGTTATGGCATACCAGCCCGACTCAAAATCTTGAAAATAAGCCAAGATATCGCGCTCTTCGTCGGGTCCGGGCACTTTGGACATGTCTACCTCCCCCGCCATCGGCCATTGATAAGTCTGGCTGAGGGTCAAGGGATTGGCGGATCCGGCGTATAGATCATCGGCGACGAAGCTGGGCGCGCCGACATCAATCACGCAAACTTCGCTCAGGAAGGGCGCGCCATAAGCCGGATGATGGCTCCACATGCAGTCCATTGCTTCGCCGGCGTGATTGGTGATGCGCTCGCGGATATGCAGGACCGGGTTGCCCGATTCGACGCGCATCCAGCGTTCGATGGTGTAGGGACTGCGCGACAGCCGGGAGGCCATTTTCACTTCCAGCGCGCCCCCGCTCTCACTCACGACTTCATAGTCCCAGGCTTTCATCGACGCTTCGCCATGGTAGCCCAGAGGCGCTCCCTTGTAGACCGTGGCGTCGCCGCCGTTGGGGAAGATCACCTGCCAGCCCCCCGCGTAGGCTTCCAGCCAAGCCGTAGCGGAATCAAAGGCGGAATCAAATCCGCGTTCTTGCTCCTTTATGCCCCAGGGCGATTTCCAAAGCACGTCTACGTCCTTCGGTTTGTAGACGAGACGATAGATATCGGCGCCCTTGTCCAGCAACACAGTGGTGGATAACAGGTCATTCTCAATTTCCAGGGCGGTCAAGGTCTTGCCGAGAACGATTTCCGTCGCTTTGCAGGTCATATTTTCTTCCCCTTAACGCCTTTTGAATATTGAGATGCGGTCGTGGAAGCTGTGCATAAAGACCGCCAGGATCATGATGCTGCCCGTCACCATCAGCTGCATATTGGTATTCACGCCCATCAAGCGCAAGCCCTTTGCCGTCATGCCCAGGATGAGGATGCCCAGCAGGGTCCCGACCAGGCTGCCTTTGCCGCCGCTCAAGGCGATGCCGCCCAGCACCACGCCGGCGATCACGATCAATTCAAAGCCGGAAGAACCGGAGTCGAAGTAGCCAGTGCCGGTTTGCATCGTCAGGATCATACCGCTGATAGCGGCGCTGCTGGCGCAAATCACAAACAAGATGAACTTGATGAGATTGACCTTGATGCCAGAGACGCGCGCCGCTGTTTCGTTGCCGCCAATCGCATAAATGTTGCGTCCGAATTCGGTCTGCGTCAGCACGATCAGCGCCAGCGCGACCAATATGATCGCCAAAACGAAGGGCAGGGGCGCCGGTCCCAGATTATTGTAGTAGGCATCCTGAAAATCGTAAAAGCCGTTTTCATCGACAATTGGCGTCTTGTTGGTATAAACGTAGACCATGCCGCGGAGCGCGAAGAGCGATCCCAGCGTCGTCACCAGCGAATTCATCTTTTGCCGAGTCACCAGGTAGCCGTGAATGCCCCCGACAATCGGTCCTGTCGCCAAGCCAGCGATGATGCCCAGCCACATATTGTCTGTCCCGTTAAACACAACAACCGTCGTGACGCTCGTTACAGCGAGCATGGAGCCGATCGACAGATCGAATTCGCCGGCCAGCATCAACATGGTAACGCCTATCGCGGCGATCAAGTTGGGCGAGATTTCTCGCAGCAAATCCCAGTAAACGCGCTGCTGTCGCGTGCTCGGTTCCAGAATCCAGAACAGGACCACCACCGCGAGCAACAGAATCGCCAGTCCGGCTTCGCGCGTCAGCAGCCAGCGAGAGATTCTGCTCGCGGCCTCAGAATTGCCGCCCCGGCCTTTGCTTAGAACTGCCATGATCTAACCGTCTTCTCTCAAATCACTTTTTCCATTTGGACCGTTGCCGCGGTCATCAGATCTTGTTCATTCGCTTCCTGGCGCGAAATCCACCGGCCGGCGCTCTTGCCTTGTCGTATGACGATGATACGATCGGCGATGCCCATCACCTCGGGCAACTCTGTGGACAATACCAGGATGCCCATGCCCTGGCGCGCCATATCATCCATCAGCCGGTAGATCTCGGCTTTCGACCCGACATCAATGCCCCGCGTCGGCTCGGAAAACATCAGCACCTTCAGATCTTCCAGCAGCCAGCGCCCAACCAGCGACTTCTGTTGATTGCCGCCGCTCAGATAGCGTATTTTCTGCGCGATGCTCGGCGTCTTGATGGAGAGTTTCTTGATGATGTCGGTGGTGGCTCTGCGTTCCTCTTGCCCGTTGATCACCATCAGGTTGGCGTAGTTGTTGACCGAGACCAGCGTGATATTGTCCTTGACCGAGAGCGGCAACAGCAAGCCGTCGGACTTGCGATTCTCGGTGAGAAATCCCAGTCCCTTGCGAATGGCGTCCATCGGGGCGTTGGCGTGGATTTCCTCGCCGCCCAATCGGACGCTGCCGCGCCGGGGCATATCGCCGAAGATCAGGCGACCCAAATTGTGCACGCCGGAACCCATCAAACCGAATACAGCGACGATCTCGCCAGCATGAACGTTCAGGCTGAAGTTCTCGATGTTCCCGCCGCTTACGCCATCGACCTCAAGCAAGACATCGCCGCGAAGCGCGGGACTGCGTGGATAGAGATCTTTGACTTCCCGACCGACCATCCAGGTCACCAGATCACTATGCCTGGTATTGGCGACCGCTTCCGTCGCGATATGCTCGCCATCGCGAAAGACCGTCACGCGGTCGGCAATGGCGTAGATTTCATCCAGCTTGTGCGATACGTACATGACGCCCACGCCGCGACCCTGCAAGCGGCGGATCACCGCGAACAAGCTTTCAATCTCGGTTTGGCTCAGCGCCGACGTGGGCTCGTCCATGATGATAATCTGTGCTTGGCGCGATAAAGCCCGGGCGATCTCGACCAGTTGCTGCTGCGCCACGGTGAGCGCGCTGATGGGAACCTCCGGGTCGATATCCAATCCCAAATCGAGCAAGAGTTCGCTCGTTCTTGAGTAAAGCGCTTGCCAATCCACGGCGCGCAGCGCTTTCTTCGGCAAATTGCCCAGAAAGACGTTTTCCGCAATGCTGAGGTCGGGCACCAGATCGAGTTCTTGATAGACCACCTTGATACGATGCTCCAGGGAATCGGCGGGAGAATGAAACTCGACCGCTTTGCCCTCGACTTCGATCGTTCCGGCGTCTTGCTGGTATAGACCGGCGATGATCTTGATCAACGTCGATTTACCCGCGCCGTTTTCGCCGATCAGCGCATGAACTTCACCCGCGTTGAGGCTGAAATCCACGCCCTTCAGCGCTTTGGTGCCCGGGAACTCTTTTGCGATCCCTGTGAGTTGCAGAAGCGCTCGTTGTTCCGACATAGTCTAGTCCTGACCCAGACGCCGGCGTCGGCGCGCGTCCAGCAAAACCGCGATGATGATGATCAATCCGGTGACCGCAACTTGCCAGCTCGAATTGATGTCCAGCAGCACGATGCCGTTCTTCAAAGTCCCCAGTAGCAGCACAGCCAGGAAGGTGCCCACCATGGACCCTTCGCCGCCGCTCAAGCTGGTGCCACCCAAGAGCACCGCGCCGATCGCCTCCAGTTCAAAACCCGCGCCGATGCCGTTCTGCCCCGAATTCAAGCGCGACAGCAAAATGATGGCGCTGAAGGAAGCCAAAACGCTTGTCAAAACGAAGCCGGCCATCTTCACCAGCCGCACGGGAATGCCAGCTAGGGTCGCGGCTTCCGGATTGGCGCCGACAGCGTGGACGAAGCGGCCAAAAGTTGTACGTGACAGCACAAAATAAAAGATAAGAAACACGGCGAAAAAGAATATGATCGGCCAGGGCACGCCGAGGAAAAAGCCGTTGCCAATCTCGGTGAAGGTCGGGATTTTATGCGTATTCTGAATGGACGCTTCCGTGAAACCAAAGGCTGCCCCGCGCACGATGGATAGCATCGCCAAGGTGGCGATCAGCGAATTGATGCCCAGCCGCAACGAGATGAGCGAATTGATCAAGCCCACCACCACACCGATCGCCAGTCCAACGAGGATACCCAAAGCCAGATTCGAAGTGCTGTTGAGAACGCTCATGACGACCACGCCTACAAAGGCTTGCATCGAGCCGACCGAGGCGTCAATCTCGCCGGAGATGAGCAGGATGGTCATGCCGACAGCGGTGATCGCCGTCATGGAAACCTGGCTCAGCAAAACGCCGATATTTCGGCCCGTGAAGAACACGGGCGACTGAATCGTCAGGAACACCCAGATCGCCGCCACGATAAAGAATAGAACGCCTTCTTGCGTGTGCAGCAGCCAATGCGTCGCCCTGGTCAGGAACTTGCCAATCCCCGTACCCGATGTATCCGCGCTACTGTCAAGCATCCAGGAACCCTCGTGTCATACAGAATCGACTCCGCGTTTGTACGCGCGGCTCGGGTAGAGTTGCAGTAAAAGCGCCCAACTCTATCCGAGCCACTATCGATTGGATCTATTCTTCCATGGGCGGTTCGACGATGTCGATCTCGATTTCGCTGATGACATCGAGCATCGCGGTATAGGTGCCGTCTTCTTCCTGTGTGTAGTAGTCGAACAGGTTATCCAGCGTCATCGGCATCGACGGCGCATAAATCTGCGGTGGCGGCTGCACGCCGTTGAAGACCGCGACAGCGGCGTTGATCAAAAGCAGACCCTGATATTCGGGGAACATGGCCGCGGATACCTTGTAGGGACCGCCTTCTTGCAGCGCGTCTTTACAGGCGATGCCTTCGCAGCCGAAGCCAACGACCAGCAAGTTGTCCGTATCCAAACCCGCCGCAATATAGGACTGCAAGCCGCCGAGCGCCGAATCATCGTTGATGCCGAAGATGATATTGACGTCGGGGTTGGCTGTCAATGCATCGGCAGATACTTGCACGGCAACATCCTTCGAGCCCGCGCCATCCACGCTCTGGACGATCTCGCCTTCGGGCAGTACCGAATGCAAGCCGTCGGCGAAGCCGTCGGAACGCGCCACCGTCGAGGTCAAGGCGGGCAAGCCGATATCGAGGGCGCGGGCTTGGCCATCGAAGTTCTCCAAGGCATATTCACCAGCCCAGACGCCAACCTGGAAGCCGGCGGTGTAGTCCGAGATCGCGACCAGGGTCGCGCAACCGACCACGGCTGTTCCTTCGCAAACGACCGTGCGATCGCGAGCAACGCGGCGGATCGCGGGGGACGATGCCGCCTCGTCCACTGGCGTGAAGACGAGCGCGCCCACATCCTGCGCTACATAGTCGTCCACCGCGGCCAGCGAAGCCTGCAGATCGAGATTGGCATCGTTGATCGAGAACTCAATGCCGTATTTCTCCGCGGTTGCCGCTTCCGCTTTGGTCTCGTTCTGGTACCACTCATGCACCAGATAGTTGGTGACATGGCCGATCGAATCCGGCAGCGTCCATCCCTCCGGCATCTCTTCAGCACTGAATGCGCGGATCATCGCGTCCGCCTCGGCCATGGCGTCTTCGTCCTGAGCCATCGCGCCAATGGACCCGATCAGCAAGGCGAAAAGCGCCACCAATACCATCAATATCAATCGATTTCTTGCCTTCATTGGATTATTTCCTCTCGTGTCAAGTTAACGATACTTGCCGCTTTTGCCACAACACGATTTCAGCAATATCTTGCCTCCTTTCGCAGGTCGAATCTTAGCGCAAGACCCTGTCATCGGGCAAACGCGCCCGGCGACGCATCCCGTAACTAGAGCCTCTCCAATACCTTGCCATGGCCGACCGTCAAGTCCACATAGGGCGCGTAGTCGGCTGAGACGATCTCGCCCGGACACAGGAAATGCAACTCGTCAGCCGCGCCCTGACGCAGTTCCAGCGCCCCCGACGCCTCCCAAACCGGTCCTATGTCCATGCG
Source organism: Anaerolineae bacterium (assembly GCA_034420635.1). GTDB lineage: Bacteria > Chloroflexota > Anaerolineae > Aggregatilineales > Phototrophicaceae > UBA6055. Next base: position 14,485 of record DAOULD010000041.1, read on the forward strand.
GCTTGGTCCCGCCAGGATCAGTTGGTTCACATCCGGCTCGCTCCCCTCTATGCCTGGAATCAGCTTGTGAGAGAACCAGTTGGGCAAACTGACCGCTCCTGTTTGACGCGGCGCCCTCAGTTCAATCTTCGCCGACATCAAGCGCTCCCCGAACCGTTCCAGGTTGCCGGCGATTTCTACTCCCGCCTCCAGTTGATGCGGTTTCCAGGGGCTGGTGATGCTGATGTTTCCTTCTTTCAGGGGCCAGCCAATCACCTCGCGCCCCCAGGCGATATAAGTCGCGTTGTCCGAATACATATGCGCCGAACAGTCGCCGCGCAAGCCTTGATAGCTGCATTCGATGGCGATGACCGCTTCGAAAAACCTGGATTGCGGCGGATTTCTAACGGCTAACTCGTCGCCGTAGCCGCCGTCCATGTTCAACTCATAGAAGCGCGCCCGGCACAAAGGATTCTCCGGGACTTCCAGCGGAGGTATCACTTGTCGGCGCGCTTCCGCCGGGTCAGCCAGGTAATACCAGATCGTGAAGACGCGACCGCTCAAGTGCCAGGGCGCGCGTTCATAGGGCGATGCCAAGCCGCGCGCCGTCCGCGGGATTCCGTAGCCTTTGAATTCAGCGCCCATTCTTCACCTCTTGCGCTTGACGACTGCGCCGAACAACCTTGATGGGGTTCCAGACCAGACACATCAGATTTTTCCACCCGCGCGTATCGACGCGTCCGGCGCTCCAGCCAGGTAGCCGCCATCGACATAGATCACTTGCCCGGTGATGTAACGCGCCGCATCGGAGGCCAAAAAGGCAATCGCGTCGCAAACGTCTTCGACCTCGGCGACCCGACCCAGGGGGATGGCGCGGTTCAAGTTGTCCACAGCCACCACGCCTTGCTCTACGCCCTGCCGCAGAATCTCGGTGTTCACCCAAGCCGGGGCGACCGCGTTGACGCGGATCCCCAGCGACGCCCACTCTACCGCCAGGGATTCGGTAATCGCGGTTATGCCGGCTTTTGCCGTGGCATAAGACACCCGGCCCGGCCAAGCCGCTTTTGAGGCAATCGAACTGAGATTGATGATGACGCCACCTGTTGCTCCCATCAGGCGCGCCGCCGCCTGACAGCAATAAAAGACGCCGCTCAGGTTGATGCTCAAAAGGTTCTCCCAATCGTCTTGTGTCACGTCCGTTGAGGCACAAGGGCTGATGATGCCGGCCGAGTTCACCATGATGTCAATTGAACCCAAGGTTTCCCGCGCATGTTCCGCCATATCAAAGCAGTCCCGCTGCTGACGCACATCCAGCGCACAGCTTTCGATCCTGCGGTCGGGAAAGGCTCTCCCCAATGCCGCAACTTGCCTCGCGAGCCCCCCCGCTTTGATATCCGCCAGCAGGATGTCACAACCCCGCGCAGCCAGTTCTTTGGCGCAGCCGGCGCCGATGCCCTGGGCAGCGCCAGTCACCACAGCTGCCTTGCCGGTTAGCTCGGCGGCCCGCCTCGATTCAGCGTTTGGCCGATGGCTCAGCTTTGTCATCCCTTCCCCGGTCCCTCATAATCGCGTTTTCGTCGCGAGTAGTCCTCATGTGATTGCTGTACTCAAGCGCGCTGTATGGCGTTCAACGAGCCGCTCATCCAGCCCAGCGCGTGCGCCATGCCGGCGCGCCAGGGATCGTCGCAGGTCATCTGCGGCGTATGATCGGGAACCAGCACGCCTTCGAAACCGTTCCCGTGCAAGATTTGCAGGACGCGGAACATATCGATATCGCCCTCGTCCACAAATACCTCTTCGTAATTGGGCGCCTTGCCGCGCACGTTGCGGAAATGAATGTAGGAGATATTGCCCCCCTTGCTGTAGCGATCCACCGCTTCGTAAAGATCGAACTCGCCCTCGGCCATTTCAGAAATCGTGCCCAGGCACATTTCCAGCGAATTGTGATGGCTGGGTACTAAATCCAAGAGGCGCTGATAATGCTGCGGTTGCGTGACCAGACGCGCCATGCCGCGCAATACCGGCAGCGGAGGATCGTCAGGGTGCGAAGCCAGGCGCACGCCCGACTCTTCGGCAACCGGTACGATGCTCGTCAAGAAGTCTTCCAGCCGCCCCCAGATCTCCTCATGTGTCACTTCCGGCAAGTAACCGGGCGGCGCCGTTTCGTCAACGACCATGTTCCAGACGGTGCCATTGGGGATCGGCGTCTCTGCCGGGGTCTGGCTCTCCAGGAAGCCGACAGCGGTGGCATCGCCCCTGGCGGATTGGATTTCCGTCCGGCCCCAAACGCCGGCGATGCTGAAGTAATAGCCCATGCAGGGTATGCCGGCGCGCCCCATATTGCGGATCGTCTGCTTGATATTCTCCAGTTGTTCCCGCTTTCTGGGTCCATCCAAGAGGACATCGTACCAGTGGCCGGGATCGAAGTTTTCCAGCGCCGCCAGCTCCAATCCCTCGTCATTGATCTCCCCCCGCAAGGCGCGCAGCTCGTCGTAAGTCCAATGAGTGCTGCCCGTGGCCTGTCCCCAAACTTCATCGCCGCTGGCTGTGGACAACTTGCCCGGCCGGAAATAATCCGCAAGGTGCGCGACGATATGCGTTGCGCCGGCTTGCTTGGCAAAACGATAGTTGTCGCGATCCAGCATATGACGGTACAGACCGAGCCCCAGTTTCATATCACCATGCCTTTGGCTCTCATTTCTATTGCTTCATTCATCGGCTGCGGGCACCTGACCCGCGACCAGTATGTTCTTTCCGCTTTGAGCGTATTCGAGCCGTTGCGATGGCAAAACGCCCATGTCGGTGATCAAGGTATCGACATTGACAATGTCGGTCACATGCACATCGGAATCGACGCCGAGCAAGGTATGATCCGCCAAAACCACAACCTCGCGCGCGGCGCCAATCATCGATCGGCGGACTTCCGCCACATTGGAATTCTGCGCGGACAGCCCAAATGACGACGAGAATCCCTCGGCGTCAATAAACGCTTTGTCGACGCGCATCTCCTTGAAAAGCGCGTGTACTTGGCGTCCCGCGAAAGCTTGCGCTTCTCGATCAAATGCGCCGCCCGAGAGAATCAGTTTGATCGACGGATTTGGCCGCAAGCCGGCAAAGATATCCGGCGAGTTGGTGATCACCGTGATATTCTCGCGCTGCTTCAAGAATTGCGTCATATTCATGGTGGTCATACCGGCATCGAGGATGACCGTCTCGCCTTCGCGAATATAGCTTGCGGCCAGCTTGCCGATGATGCGTTGCAGTTCTCGAATTTCTTGCCGAATGTCCTCGTTTACGTCCACGACCGAGAACTCGACGCCGACCGATTTGGCGCGCGCATGCATGGCTTTAGCCAGATTCTGGTACCATTCGTGCGTACGAAAACTAATGGAGAAAGAAATGCGCCTTTTGCGCGCTTCCGCCCCGCGCAGATCTTCCGCGCGCCAGGGCAGAGAAACGGTCTTGATGATATCCTCGTCAACGAACTGCCAGTCGTTCTCGTTCTTGAGATAAAACTCATTGATGTTTTCGGCAGTTAGCAGAGCGGTCGGCGTGATGACGTTGAAATCGCTGCGGTCCGCGCGCCAAAGATAGCGGACCGTATCAATCGCCAGACGACCCACGACCTCCGGGAACATCGCCATGCAAGCCTTGAGCGGACCCTCCCCCATCAGCGCGTCAAATATCGTATTGCCTTCCCCGCCGATGGAAACGGCAATCAACATGGACTTGTCGCGCCCCAAATCGTGATAAGCCTGCATGCCCGCCAGGATCGAGTCGTCATTAATGCCAAATATCAGATTGATCTCGGGATGCAAGCGCAAAGCGTCCAAGGCTATATGATAAGCGCTGTTATAGCGCCCCTTTCCGTCAATTGACAAGGCGGCTGCTTCGTCGCCTGTGCCGGCCGACAAGCCGTCGAGAAAGCCTTTGCTGCGCAGTCTGGTGGCCGACATGGACATAACGCCGATATCCAGCACATGCGCATTGGCGAAACTATGTCGACGAAGATAGTTTGCGCTCCACAGCCCCAATTGACAGCCGGCCTCGTAATTGTCAATTCCCAGGTAGACGGCGCCATCCTGCGGATTGCCCTCGGCAATCAAGGGGATGTCTTGCCGGATTGCCCGTTCGCGCAAGGTATGCGCGTCGCGCGTATCGATCGTGGTCACAATCAAGGCGTCGGCATTGGGCAGCGCCGGCACCTCGGAGGTCCCGGCGGCATATTGCGGCGCTTTATGCTGGCTGCGTTCGATGCTGACCGCGCCGCCAAATACCCGCTTGAGCAGCTTGTTTTCTTCCAAGCGCTTGAGATCGCGTCGAACCGTCACCTCCGTAACATCGCAGGCTCGCGCCAATTGCCGTACAGTAGCCGTGCCCTTCGAGTTGATGTTTTGCAAGATGATATTTTCGCGCTCTTCAAGCAGCATGATTGTTTATGTTCATTTGAGATTGAAATTTTCTGATTATGTTCAATTATGTCGCATTCTGATTCCCTTGTCAAAAACTGGGAGTGTAACCTCTTCGGTTGAAATTCAAATGAGCCAAATCCAGTTTCACTAACCATGCCCGCGACTGACCAGCCCTTTGCTACCTGGGCGCCGCACGCGGAGTTCGGCATGGGCGAAGGCGCTGGCGAACATGGTAGACGCGGCGGAAGCGAAGGGCGCGGCGAACACGGCGGCAGTGAAGGCGGCGGCTGAGCGAGCGACAGCTTCAGACTTGAAGCAGTCGCCGAGTAAGACCTATACTCAGGGGCGTTATCCAACAAGACGGCGCGCCTGAGAGATTTTTTTGCGAGGCAGCGTGAGCCTGTCACCACAGCTTATGTCATTTGAGTTGAACTAGCGGAGACTGTCATGACCGCCGAAATCAACTACCAAGCCTGGATGAATCAGCAGTTGATCTGGGGCGAGCGCACGCGCGGGCGCGGCCTGGTCTGGACGACCGATTCCGACTGGTTCATCAACGACCCGCTCGGTCACAAGCCGCATCTTCACGAAGATGCCAGTGAAATCCTCTTCCTGGCGCAAGGCAGCATGGAAATCGAGATTGGCGCTACGAAAGCGGTCTATCGCGCTGGCGATTTTCTCCTGGTGCCGCCCGACAAATATCACGACTATTGGCTCGCCGGCGATGAGCATGTTTGCCTCTTTGTGGTCGTCGCGCCCAATCACAAATACGCCCGCTGGAAGACGAGCGATTTTCCGCCCGAGGCGCATCAAGGTGCCGCCACCCTGGTGAACGTATACGAGACCGATGACCTGCCCTCCAACGAGCACTTCCTCTGTCAGAAGATCACACTCGCCCCCGGCGAATCCGATCCTGTCACCTACTGCGAACTGCAGGACCGCATCATTTACGCGCTCTCCGGCACGGCTCAACTGTCGCTGAACACCTTGTCGGGACCGCTTGCGGAGCACCAGTACCAATACCTTCCCGCGACTTGCCCGCACGAGATCGTCAACCGGGGCTACCGGCCGCTTACATACATCTCGCTCACAATCACCGATCCGCTGACAGCGCATGGTACCGAGCCGGATGACGATTAATCGGCGCAGGATTCGAATGCGCTAGCCGCGAGGCGCCAAATGCTCAAGATCGCCATCGGGCAATTCATGCAAGAATCGCATAGCTTCACGCCGATCGACTGTTCCTGGGAACAGTTCCACGCCGGCCATATCTACCGGGGCGAGGAAATCCTGACGCGCATGACCGGCAACAGGGTGGAGGTCGCCGGCGCTATCGACGTGGCCAGAGAACAAGACCTTGGCATCGTACCGTTGTTGGCTTGTAACGCTGTGTCATCCGGCTATGTTCGCTCCGACGTTTTTGACGACTTGCTCGGGGATCTGCTGGAGCGGCTGGAAGCGCAGTTGCCCGTGGACGGTCTGTTCCTGGCATTGCATGGCGCGATGGTCGCCGAGGGCGACGAAGACGCCTCGGGAAGCGTCCTCGCCAGGGCGCGCGAGTTGGTGGGCGCTGGCACGCCAATCGTCGCTTCGCTAGATCTGCACGCTAATGTGACCGCCAAGATGATCGCAGCCAGCGACGGCTTGGTCGGTTATCACACTTGCCCGCACGTCGATTTATACGAAACGGGCGCGGCTGGCATGCAGCTTCTTCTGGATGTCATTCGCGGCGAGGCAGCGCCTGTCATGGGATATTGCCAGTTGCCCTTGATCGCGCCTCCAGAAAACTCGGTCACATTAGAAGGACCTTTTCGCGAGCTAATGGAAATCGCCCTGGACTTTGAATCCCATCCAAATGTCTTGAATGTGTCGGTATTCTATGTCCAACCCTGGCTGGATTTGAGCGATATCGGTTGCAGCGTCGTTGTCGTGGCGGACGGCGACCAGCAATTGGCGGAGGAAATCGCTGAAAAAATCGCTGAGGAATTCTGGCGGCGGCGCAGCCGATTCTACGTTGATTTGACGCCTTTGGAGGATGCCGTCCGCGCCGCTGTCAGCGCGCCGCAGGGACCGGTGATTTTGGCTGACGGGGCAGACGCCCCCAGCGGCGGCGCCCCGGGCGACAGCCCCGCCATCTTAAGCGCCTTGCTCGAAGCCGGCGTCGATGTCGAGACGCTCATCAACATCGTTGACCCGGTGGCGGTAGACAGCGCAATCAAAGCCGGGATTGGGAACGAAGTGAGCCTGCGCGTCGGCGCCTGGTCCTCCGACATCTGGGAGCCGGCCGAGATAACAGGCCGCGTACTGCAAGTCTCCGACGGCGCCTTTCGTTTCACCGGACCCGGGTATCGCGGTCGCGAGTTCCACCGCGGGCGCACGGTCGTGCTTCAGTCCGGATCTATCTTTCTGCAGATTATGGAACGCCCGGTATTCCAGGGAGATTTAGCGCTCTATACATCGCTCGGTTTAGATCCGCGGGAGGCGCGCATCGTGGTGGTGAAGACGCCCTCGGCATTCCGGGTCGACTATGAGCCCTTTGCAGCGCAGATCATGTTAGTCGACGCGCCCGGTCCCACCAGTTCCAACTTGAAATCCTTCAACTGGCGAAAGCTGCCGCGCCCCTTCTATCCCTTCGACGAGATCGACGACTGGCGTCGAAGCTGAGACCGCCGCCCGACCTGCTTCAGCCGAGGCTTTCCAGGACTCGGTCAACGAAGCGGTCGGCAAGCCCGGTATATTGGCGCGGGTCTAGCAGCGCTTCCAGTTGTTCCCGGCTCAAGACGGCGGACACATCCTGATGCGCCAGCAGCACGTCGACAAAAGGCCTGTCTTCTTCGTACGAAGCCATGGCGCAAGTGTAGACCAGGTCGTGCGCGCGCTGCCTGCCATAGCGCTCGCTCAATGCGAACATCACTCTCTCGGACAGGAGCAAGCCCCCCGTGAGCGTCATATTCCGCAGCATCCTTTCGGTATTGACGCGCAATCCGGCAAGGACCCGGCGCGTTATTTCCAACGCGCCCTGCGCATAAATGAAAACCTCGGGCACGATTGTCCATTCCATCTGCAACGACGACCAATCCCGTTCGTGCTCGTTGATAATCAAGGTATCAACAGCGGTCGCCGACTTTTCGCGGCAAAGGCGCGCCAGCGTCAAGACAGATTCGCAGAGTATCGGATTGCGTTTCTGGGGCATGGTGCTGCTGCCGACCTTGCCCCCCTCGAAGGGCTCCTCGAGCTCGGCGAATTCCTGCTTCTGCAATTCGATGATTTCTTTGGCGATTCTTCCCGGCAAGGCGGCGATCATACAAAGCAGGTGAATCAATTCCGCGATGCTGTCTCTGGATGTATGCCAGGCGATGATCGGTACGCCCAAGCCGAGCTCCGCCATCAATTTCCTCTGCACCTGCAGGACATCAAGGTCGGATTCAGCGAGCCCGGCCAAGGTGCCGACCGCGCCAGCGAATTGGCCTACCAATACACGTTTCTTCACCTGCGCGAGCCTGCGGCGATGACGCAGCAATTCCGCCAGCCAGACCGCGACCTTGTATCCGAAGGTTATCGGCAAGGCTTGCTGCCCGTGCGTTCTTCCCGCCATTGGCGAATCGCGATGGTCCCTTGCCAAGCGCGCCAATATATTCTGCAATTCCTCCAAACTCGGCTCGAAAATGGCAATCGCGTCTCTAATCTGCAAGACCAAGCCCGTGTCCATCACATCCTGCGTCGTCGCGCCCCAGTGCACATAGCGCCCGGCGTCGCCGGCGCAGCGTTCCGCCAAGTGTCGGATCACCGGCACCAACGGGTGCAAGGTTGTATCGATATCCTCTTTGATCGCGCTGATATCAAAAAATTCGGCATTCGCCTGGCGCGTTATCTCTTCGGCAGCCGCTTGGGGAAGCAATCCGACCGCCGCTTGCGATCGCGCCAGAGCCGCTTCAAAATCGAGCCATTTCTGCAACAAATTGCGATCATCGAATACCGCGCGCATTTCGCTCGATCCGAAAAGATCGGCGAAGAATGCTGAATCAATGATATGCGCGCTCATGCGCCATTCGCCCCTTTTGTCTGACTGATCGTCCGCGGCTGCCAACCGGACAGCGATCTGGTCTATGCCAAATGCTTCTTAAGGACAGCCTCGTCCAACTCAATACCCAAGCCCGGACCCGTCGGTGGACTTATGCGCCCATTCTCGAAACGAATGGGTTCTTTGAATATTTCATTGTGCAGGCTGTCGCCATTGTACTCTTGAATGAGGAAATTTGGAGAACAGGCGTCAACTTGCACAGCGGCGGCGGCAGCGACGGGCCCACAGTACATGTGAGGGGCAATCATGGCGTAGTAGGACTCCGCCATGCCGGCAATTTTCTTCGACTCCAAAATGCCGCCGCACTGCCCCACATCGAGTTGAATAATCTGCGCGGCCTGTTTTTTGAGCAAATCGGCGAACTCAAATTTGGTCGCCAAGCGTTCGCCGCTGGCAATCGGAATGCTGGTGTGCGCGGCCACGCGCGCCATCTCGTCAATGTTTTCCGGCGGTACGGGTTCCTCAAACCAAAACGGGCTAAACTCCTCCAACTCTTTTGCCACGCGAATGGCGACAGCGGTGCTGAACTGTCCATGAGTCCCGATGCCAATTTCCAATTCGTCGCCCACGGCATCGCGGATGGCTTTGAAAATCTTGGCCACGTGACGAATCGTTTTCAAAGAGAAGTCGCGCGGATGCGGAAAGAGCGGAGTGAAGGGATCGAATTTGCAGGCGGTGTTTCCTTCTTCTACAAGCTTTATGGCAATGTCACCGGCTTTCTCAGGATTTTCCCAAATGCCCTCTGTTGGCATGTAGGCATAGGCTCGCAACTGATCATGCACTTGTCCCCCCAGCAGGTTGTATATGGGTTGATTCGTGGCTTTGCCCACAATATCCCACAGAGCCATTTCGATGGCGCTGAGAGCCGGCGTCATGTCAAGGCCGGGATGGCGATAGTCGTGCCGGGAGGCATATATCGCTTGCCAGAGCCGTTCGATCTGAAAAGGGCTCTCGCCGATAACAAACTGCTCGCAGAGATCCTCAATCAAGCTGATTTGGGAACGCAGATTGAGGGCGTGGCCCGTTGGTCGTTCGCCCAAGCCGGTGATGCCTTCATCGGTGGTCAGTTGGATGAAAAGCCAATATCGGCCGCCGCGGTAGGGGGCGATATTGCGGACAAGAATAGTTTCGACCCCGGTAACTTTCATCGTTCATCGCTCCTTTCGAAATGATGTTATGTGGCGGGTAGTCATATTTCGCCTATCCAAAGCAAGCGCCTCAGCCTTCCACAACAATGACTATTTCATACCCGTTTTGTCAAATACAGGCAGCGGCCAAAGAAACTCGCGCAGAGCGCTCAATGAAGCGCAAGTGGTCCTCAAATGCTGGGAAGATGCCCTCATTTTGCCCTGTTTTTGCCCCCTTTTTGGGTAACAGTATACATACAGTATCTATACAAGGGGGGGGGTACCCCCTCCCTGGATCGGAAGCTGGGGAGGAGCCAGGGGGCGCCCCACCAATTTTCGTTATAAGAGATTCTTGGCGATCGGCTCGGTTTCGGCTTGAAGTTTGTCCATCTTTCTCCATTTGCGTACCTCGCAAACTCGTTTTCGGAGTTTAGCGCCTCTTTTCGGACAATGTCGCTTCGGTTGAGCCGGGCGCCGGGTTTGAAAAAAGCGGCGCCCGGCTGGGCGGCTGCGTGTGTTGCAAAGTGAATGATACAGCAAGGCGGGGAGAAAAAGGCGACTATATGGTCGCGGTTTAGGCACAATGTCGTTCAAACAGGAGTACTGTTACAATAGAGACGTTCCAGATCGCTTTCTTGCAGCGCCTAGAAAGCTAAACATTGGACAGGAGAAAACCAATGATGGCATACGAAGCAACCCGGCATGCCAGTCTGAAGGTACGTCCGCGGCGTCTGCGGCTGTCGCAAAATATGAGACGCCTGATTCGCGAAACGAAGCTGACCCCCGATGACTTTATCTATCCGCTCTTTGCGCGCCATGGCGAGGACGTCAAGCTGCCGGTTGAATCGCTGCCTGGCATATGCCAGTTGTCCGTGGACAATCTGGCAGCCGAAGCGCGGGAAATAGCCGCGCTTGGCATCCCCGCGGTCATTCTTTTCGGCATCCCGGAACACAAAGACTGGCGCGGTACGGATAACTTCGCGGAATACGGCATTGTTCCGCAAGCAATCCGCGCGATTAAGGATAGCGAGCCCGATCTCTTGGTCATATCGGATATGTGCTTCTGCCAATATACGGATCACGGGCACTGCGGCATCATCAATACGCCTGATAATCCGCACTATGATCCAGCCTTGCCCCTGGGTTACCTGCACAATGATCATACCCTGGACTTGCTGCGGCAAGCTTCGCTGGCGCATGCCAGAGCCGGCGCCGATATCATCGCGCCCTCCGGCATGATAGACGGCATGGTCGCAGCCATACGGTCGGCGCTGGACGACGACAGCGCGCAGCATGTGGCGATTATGAGCTACATCAAGTACGCCAGCGCCTTTTACGGTCCCTTCCGCGATGCTGCCCACAGTACGCCGCAATTCGGCGACCGCAGCCAGTATCAATTGGACCCGGCCAATCAGCGCGAAGCCTTCAAGGAAATAGCGCTGGATATCGAAGAGGGCGCCGATATCATCATGATCAAACCGGCGCTGCCCAACCTCGATGTGCTCAGCCACCTGCGCGAGAACTACACGCAGCCAACGGCGGCTTATCAAGTCAGCGGCGAATACGCCATGATCCACGCGGCCGCCCAGCGCGGCTGGATCGATCGGGAACGAGCCGCGCTGGAAAGCCTGACTAGCATCAAACGAGCGGGCGCGGACATGATCATCAGCTACTTTGCCAAAGACGCTCTCAAGTGGCTGGAGGCTTGAAACAGTTGACGAAAACGCTGCCGGGCATCGTTGCCCGTTCCAAATCTACCAGCCCTTGACTTGGCGCGAAGGCGCCGTTTGGCCTCAGTCCAGCAATTCCTGAATGACGCGATTGCTGGACGACAGGCGATCCGACAGTACGCAAGAGATGAGAATATGTATGGCCGACGCGGTCTGCGGATGCGACTCTTCCATGCGGCGCAGCGCCTCGTGGTTGAGCCGCTGCAGCACGCCGGCTTCCGTCGCGACCACAGAGGCGGTACGCGTTTTGTTCAAATAGAAACCGACTTCGCCGATGACCGTGCCAGCGGTCATGCTGCGCAAGCGCAAATTGCCTTCGTCTGGCAAGCGCAGCAGCACATCAACACGGCCAGTCTCTATGAAATACAGGGCGTCGGATTCGTCGCCCTGTTCAAAGACGGCGTCGCCAACCTCCGTCTCTATGCGCTCCAGATAGCTGGGCAGGGCGCTGAGATCGCGACTTTTGATCATGGCATGTTCGGCGAGTTGCTCTTCCACCGTGACACGGAGGCTGTCCAGCAAATCCGCGTCCGCCAGCAAAGCGTTCTCACACCATTCCAGGGCATGATCCAGGTCGTCAAAGAGCGAAGGCTGGCCGGACTTCCGCCCTGCGATTCCGCCCTCCTCCAACACCGGCTGCAGATGGGGCAGGACATTCGATAGCAACAGGTTAATGCCATGTTGATCCGCGAGCCTTTTCAGTTTGTCGAAGTCGTGGATTGTTGAATAATCGAAACCGCTCACTGCCTTGAAGTCGAGAATCAGATACTTTACGGGCTCGGCTTCAGTATCCGTGATGCGCCCTTTGACATGTTCGTAGAATCGGTAGGCGCTGCCGAAGAATATGAAGCCCTGCAGCCGCAAGATCAGGATCTTGTCACCCTCGTTTTGCAGCAACTGATTTTGCGCGAAGGATCTGTCGAGATTGCTTCGGTGAAAGTCCCCGGAAAACTCCTGTTTGATAACAGCCATCCGGCTGTATTCCAACACAAAGAAAGTGATCGCCACCACCATGCCAACGGCGATACCCATCAACAAGCCGAACAAAGCCGTGACTAAGGCAATGACGACAATTACGGCATAATCTTGTCGCGGCAGATTGGACCAACTATCCAGCAGCCAATCCTTCATGAATTGCAAGCCGAAGTACAGCAACAGTCCAGCGGGAATGAAACGTGGAATCAGCGAGAATATGGCGCTGCCGAAAACGAGGGTCAGAACGAACATCAACGCGAGGATGAAGCCCACCAGCCGCCCATAGACGCCCGTCACGTGCACCAGCGAGGACGATATGGGGGCGTGATAGGCTACCATGCCGCCGCCCGACAGGCTCGCGGCGATATTGGCGATGCCATTGACCTTACATTCGCGATTGAAATTCAGTTCGCGCTTGACGATTAGTTCCTGCGCGCTGACTCTAAAAAACAGGTTAAGCGTACAGACGACTATCAGGGTCACGATACCGCCGACGCTCGCGGCGATCATGGCGGGACTAATCGCCGCGATAGCTGCGGAATCGGGCAACTGCCAGTCTATCGCCTCGGACACTTCCGGCAGGAACCAACCCGTCCCTGCCAAGGCATTTACATCATCGACGATGAGGAAGACCCAAAGATAAAACAGAATAAAAGACGCAAGGATGACGCCCGGCAAAACCAAGGAACTCTTGACGCGAGCCCGCAGCCCGAG
>DAOULD010000042.1:0-1933 GCA_034420635.1 Anaerolineae bacterium
CGCCCGTCGATGCGATGGCGCGGTTTCGGGCGACCAGATTGGTCGCCCCTACGGGATTCGATTATTTTGTAGTTTTCTATATTTCATCAAATTATTCGCAGGACTTACTTGCAATTACTGAGGGGCGCGTAGACGCAGCCCGCCGGCACAGAGGGGACTGTTTTGGGCGACTCAGCGAGTCGCCCCTACCAACGTCGTTCATATTTTGGGTTAAGTAGTTCAAAGAAACCAAGGAGCACACTTTGGTTGCAGCTTTCGGGCGACCTGGTAGGTCGCGCCTACGGGTTTTGGTGTGGATGGGAGGGCGGGGGCGAGAGAATGCCTAAGCCACCAGTGCTGATTCGGCTGCTCGATTGATGACTCCGCGCTTCATCAAGAAGCGTTCAAGTCGTTTGAGCGCTTCTCGGATAGTATCTTCGCTTGTGGCGTAACTGGCGCGCAGGAAACCGCTCCCGCTAGGACCAAATGCGCTGCCCGGGATGAGTGCCAGGCGTTCTTCCGCCAGCAGTTGCTCGCAAAAGGCTTCGTCATCCATAGCGGTGGATTTGATACTTGGGAAGGCATAGAAGGCGCCGCGGGGCTCGAAGCAAGACAAGCCCAGGCGATTGAAACCGTCGACAATCAGCCGCCGCCGCCGGTCATACTGCTGACGCATGTATTCGACATCGCCCTCGCCATGCAGAACGGCTTCCAGGGCAGCGGCCTGGCCCATCGTGGGCGCGGACATGATCAAATACTGGTGAAGCTTGTACATGGCTTCGGTGAAGGCTCTTGGGGCGGTTACGTAGCCAATCCGCCAGCCGGTCATGGCGTAGGACTTGCTCATGCCACTGAGCACAATTGTGCGGTCGAACATGTCGGGCAGCGTGGCGAAGTTGATGTGCTCGACGCCATAAACGAGCCGTTCATATATCTCGTCGGAGACCACGATCAGGTCATGTTTTTGCGCAACCGCAGCCACTTGCAGCATATGCTCGCGGGTCAATACCGCGCCGGTGGGGTTGTTGGGGTAGCTGAGCAAAATCACTTTGGTCTGTGGCGTAACGGCGGCTTCCAGATCGTCACCCGTCACTTGAAAGTCGTGCTCAACCGAGGTCGGCACTAAAACCGGCGTGCCGCCCGCCATCTCCACAATTGCGGCATTTGCAACAAAACAGGGTTCCACGACGAGCACTTCATCACCGGGATCCAGCAGCGCTTTTAAGGCGAGATACAGCGCTTCGCTGACGCCAACAGTGACCAAAACTTCATCATCCGGCGAATAAGTCAACTGATAGCGCTTTTCGATATGAGCCGATATTGCCTCGCGCAACTCGACTATCCCGGCATTGGAGGTGTATCCGGTAAAGCCGTCGTGAATGCTTTGTACGCCCGCCTCGACAATATGCGACGGCGTCACAAAATCGGGCTCGCCGATGCCCAAGGTGACCACATCGTCCATGGTGGCCGCGATGTCAAAATAGCGGCGGATGCCGGAGGGACGAAGTTTGCACACGCTGCGCGAAAGATATCGATTCATCTGTTGGGTTCCTCGTTGACGAAGTCTGAAGGTTTATATCATGGGACGCGAGAGATAGCATCCCGCATCTATTTCCAATTATACGAACTGTTTTCCTACAGAGTGTATGAGAGCTTAAGTAGAATACGGGAAAATGAGCTGGTGCTTAGATCAAGTTGTCGGAATTGTCCGGTCATTCACAGGTTGCGAAGTCGGGGGCAGATATTGAGATGCTATGTGCCGGTTAAGACAAAGGGGGTATGATTTATCCGGAAGAGGCGAGAATTGTGAATATCGTCCTATGCGAGCTCAATGAAGGGGGATTCACCACAGAGGCGCAGAAGTAAGCGCAAGTAAGTCATGCAACGAAATAAGCCGCGTGTAGGGGCGACATATCATGTCGCCCGTCGATGCGATGGCGCGGTTTCGGGCGAC